>JAJNBM010000043.1 GCA_021156165.1 Gammaproteobacteria bacterium
GGCAAATCACCCACATTCCAGGCACTTACAATTAAACGCCGTGAATGGGGATCCGTTACAATAGCCTTCATCACATTCGTAATCTGATCGATAACGCGACCATCACTACCTTGCCATGCTCGCCATTGCTTGCCGTAAACAGGACCTAAATCACCATTGTCATCGGCCCACTCATCCCAAATAGTGACTTTGTTGTCGTGCAAATACTGAATATTGGTTTGTCCTTGCAAAAACCAAAATAATTCATGGACAATGCTGCGTATATGCACTTTCTTTGTCGTCACCAAAGGAAAACCTTCATTTAAATCAAAACGCATTTGATATGAAAAAATACTTTTTGTACCGACGCCGGTGCGGTCTGTACGTAGAGCTCCGTGTTTTAGAATATGACGTAAAAAATCTAAATACTGTTGCATATTGTTTGATCCTCTTCTTTATAAACAAAAATCAATGAGAAAATCTGTGTAGGTTCCTTACTAGGGCAGGCACGGGGGCCTGCCTCTACGATTTTTTTTCATATCTGGGCTGGCGATGCGCGTAAACCCACAAAATAACGCCTAGAATAATCATAGGCAAAGACAACAATTGTCCCATGGTGAGCCAATCAAAAGCGAGAAACCCTATTTGCACATCCGGCATGCGGAAAAATTCACAAAAAATACGTGCCGTGCCATAGCCTAATAAAAACAAAGCCGACACTGCCATGCGCGGCGGTTTGCGGCTGGAATACCACCATAATAAAGCGAATAACGCTACCCCTTCTAATAGCAATTCGTATAATTGCGATGGATGGCGTATGAATCGCCCGCCCGTAGGGAAAATCATCCCCCAAGGCACATTAGTGACACGGCCCCATAATTCTCCATTGATAAAATTACCCAATCGCCCAAAAGCTAAACCTATAGGCACAACAGGCGCAATAAAATCCATCGTTGCCATAAAAGCTTTGTGGTATTTACGACAAAATAGCCAGCACGCTATTAATACGCCTAAAAGACCGCCATGAAACGACATCCCGCCTTGCCATACTTTCAAGATATCCCAGGGCGCCTGCCAAATCAGCGCGGTGTCGTAAAATAAAATATACCCTAAACGACCACCTATGACTACGCCTAAGGCAGCATAAAAAATAAGATCGGATACTTCTTCTTTAGAAAAACCATAATCTTTATCACGGCAGCGCCGGTGCAATAACCACCAGCCTAAAGCAATACCCAACAAATACATTAAGCCATACCACCGTATTGCTAGAGGGCCTAGGTGCACAGCAATGGGATCAATCTGTGGATAGTGTATCATTATTTTATCCTTGCCAAAGGGGCAATACTGCTTTACCCGCTGTATAGATCATATCGCCACCAATAAGAAATAAAACCCCTGCAAAAATACGGCGGGTCAGTTTCACTTCCAACCGCATTGCCAAACGCACGCCTACCGGAACTAAAGCAATACACGGTAACACTAGACCCAACAACGCGGGTAAATAGACATAACCGACACTATTTTTAGGCATGGCTAAATTATTAGGGACAAAAAACATTAGGATTATCACACCCGTTAATGCCACTGGAAAAGTACACACAGATGCTGTGGCTATGGCGCTGCGTAAGGGTAAGTTACAGCGATTAAAATAAGGGACCAATAAACTGCCGCCGGATACCCCCAATAAAATGCATAGAATGCCTATAGTAGCGCTGACGATATTCAGGTGCATGCCTTCAGGTAAGCTTCTGCTTTCTACTTGTTTTTGAGGAAAAGCCATGCGACTAGAAACAAACAACACAAAAAATCCAAAAAATAATTGTAGTGCAGCACTAGGAATGTTTCTCGCAATAAAAGTACCCAGCACGGCACCTATAATAAGACCCACTAACATTTTGTGAACTACTGGCCATTGCACATTACCATAACGGTGATGATTCCACCCCGATACCAGCGCCGAACATACCACTAAACCTAAAGAGGTAGCCACCGCAACATGCATCAATGAGTGCGCAGATACCCCAATCTGTGGCAATTGCCACACTAAAAAAGGCACGACTATAATGGCACCGCCTAAACCTAATAACCCAGCGATTACACCCACCAGTGCGCCCGTAAAAACATAAAGCACAATCAAATGGGAAATCATGTAGCGGCCCCCAGCGAGTGTAACAATGCGCCTACACCATAAGCCAATACGGCCGCTACAGAGCCCACCACTAAAGTTAACAACGCCGATTTATACATGGGTTCAATGGAGACTAAACTCTTCATGGCGCCTACCAACAAAAAGACTATCCCTACCGATATTGTTGACCACAGAAAAGGCTGGGCTACCCCAAATAGAAAAGGTAATAATGGACATAATCCACATACCATAAAGGATAAAAATGTAGCCCAAGCAGATTTCCACGGCGATCGCAATGAAGGGCTTAAGCCATATTCTTCTTGCATCATGGTTTCTACCCAACGGTCTTCATCCGCAATGATTAATTCTACTGTTTTTTCTAAAGCAACTCCAGAAAAGCCTTTTTGCTTATAAATTTGTCGCACCTCTTCTGCTTCTCCCTGCGGAATGCGTTTAATTTGCTGGCGTTCATACCGTTCATAATAATCGTATTCTTCTTGCTCTGAACGTGTACCCAAATAATTTGCCGCCGCCATAGAAAAGCCATCAGCAATCACATTGGCAAAACCTAAAATGAGAATAACATTGGTAGCTAAATGCGCCCCTTTCACGCCAGAAACTATGGCAAAGGTAGTTACGGCACCATCGATGCCGCCATAGATCCAATCCCGCAGATAAGTGCGTTTAGGCTTAATCGACAGGCGCTCTTGAATATCGTGCTCGTTGTGACTATGTTCTATATTTTTCTTTATCATTTTTTTCCTGCTCGAGTTAACCCGCCTAAGCCTGCACCATCCAGCATTTTTTCAACTTCCGTGCGGATCAATACAGCATCGTCAAGCAACAAAATGCGTTCGACCAACTCTTGTGCCTGTTTATAAGATATAGTACGAATAATCCACTTAATACGCAACAAAATCCCGGCATTCATGCTCAATTGATCAAAACCCAAACCCAGTAATAATACCGCTGCCACCGCATCGCTGGCAATTTCCCCACATAAACTAATCGGCTTATGGCAAGCGTGTGCTTTTTCTACTGCATCCCGCAAGACTCGCAATACAGCGGGATGCAACGCATCAAAGCGGTCACCAACGCGGGCATTGTTTCTATCTACAGCTAGAAGATATTGTGCTAAATCATTAGAGCCTACAGAAAAAAAATCAACTCGCTTGGCTAAATCTGCTATTTGATAAATGGCCGCGGGCACTTCCAACATCACCCCCACTTTGGGCATGGCAATTTTCAACCCTTGTTCCTGCACATCTGCATAAGCCCGTCGCAGTAATTGTAAAGCTTCATCTACCTCTTCTACACTGGTGATCATCGGCAGCATAATTTGCAAATTATTCAAACCGTCACTGGCACTTAACATCGCACGCAATTGCATCAAGAAAATATCGGGGTGATCTAAAGTAAAACGAATTCCACGCCAACCCAAAAAAGGATTATCTTCCTGCATAGGTAAATACGGCAAAGCTTTATCGCCACCGATATCTAATGTGCGCATCGTCACTGGTCTAGGCGCAAAAGCGCGTAATATTGTATGGTATAAGTTTCGCTGCTCAGTTTCAGTAGGAAATTGTGACTTATTCATAAAAGAGATTTCTGTACGAAACAACCCTACACCAGAGGCGGCTAGCGTTGAGGCTAAAGTAGCATCCGACTCTAAACCCGCATTCAATAACAAGCTCACCTCTCGGCCGTCGGATGTTTCGCTCGGCAAATGGCGTAAGGCTTGTAATTCCTTATCTAATTCTTTTTCTTCTTGCATCCACAGCGTATACTTGCGCAACAACTTCGCAGAGGGATTACTGTACAAACAGCCGTGATAGCCATCCACCACCACCGGTTTATCCTCTAGTTCAACTATCGCTAAACCGGCCGCCCCCATAATAGTAGGCACATTGAGTGCCCGCGCTAAAATGGCCACATGAGAATTCCCAGCACCACTGTAAGACACTACCCCACACAACAAGCCTAGCGGCACATCAGCCAAATCAGCTGCCGTTAATTTTTCTCCGATTAGAATAGTTTTTTGCGGATAATGAAGCGGTTTCCCAGTTTTTTCTTGTAAATGATATAGCACCCGCTGCCCTAGAGCCAAAATATCTTCAGCACGCTCTTTTAAATAGGGATCTGTCATACCTGAAAACTGCAGCACATGTTTTTTGATAACGCGCCGCAAGGCGCCCTCAGCCCATTGCCCTTTCTCGATCTCTTCACAAATCCCCATGTGCAACTCAGCATTATTTAAAACTTGTAAATAAGCAGAAAAAAGCACTTGCTCTTCTTTAGGCAAAGTGGGTTCTACCCGTTGTTGTAACTGTACGATATCTAAGCGTGCAGAATGGAGTGCTGCATTAAACCGGTTTATTTCTGCAGCAATATCTGTAATAATACGATCAGGAATAGCATCTAAATCGGCAAGAGGATAAATGATCTTCGCTTCGCCTATGGCTACGCCCGGCACAGCGGGGATCCCTTGTAAACAACTGGCCTTCAATGAAGTAGCTTCTGCACGCAAGATAAAACCCATATCTCTCGCATGCACTACTGTTCCGGCTAGTTGCGCGGCCAAGGTAACTAGAAACGCTTCTTCATCCTCGCTAAAAATACGGTGATTGACTTCTTCTACAGCAATTACACCCAATACTTGACGGTGATAGACGATCGGCACCCCTAAAAAAGCAAGTTTGTTGCTCTCGTGTGGCGCGGTCAAATTCAGATGTGCTATCGGTGCCATCTTCTCGGCAACTAAACCCAACAAGCCCTCGTTTAATGCTACCCATTCAGAAGGCTCAGGCAAGATATCGTTGCTATCAAAAGCCATTAACATATAGTGTTGGCGTTTATGATCAATCAAATAAATTTGGCATAAATGCACCTGCATAGCTACACGTACACACCGTGTGACCACTTCCAAAGCACTGGTTAAATCCCCAGCCAAATCGATCTCTTGAGCAATTTGTCGTAATATGGCTAACATGCTTTATCATCCAGGACAAAAGGAGCAAAATTTTTCAAAGCTTTAATGTATACATTTTTTTTAAAATCTATCACATGCTTAATAGGATACCAATATGGCACCCAACACCAATCGTCAAATTCCGCTTTATGGCCTGGCTGCTCGAGACGAATATGCGCATCGTCCACCAATAGCTTTAATAAAAACCATTTTTGCTTCTGGCCTATACATAAAGGTCGAGAATGATAACGGATTAAATCCTGGGGCAATCGATAATACAGCCAGCGCTCAGTAACGCTGATAATGTCTACATCAGCCGCTTTAAGCCCCACTTCTTCATCCAATTCGCGGAATAAGGTTTGTTCTAAGGTTTCTCCCGGGTGCATTCCCCCCTGCGGGAATTGCCATGCCTCTTGCCCCCTCCTTTTTGCCCATAATAATTTTTTATCCGCATTGACGATAATAATGCCCACATTGGAACGGAAACCGCGCCGGTCGATGATAGCCATGGTGTTAGTTCATGTTATATATTTAATAAGATCTATCGTACTGCAAAGGCTATGGCCAACACAAGATGCGGTTAAAAAATGTGCTATTTTAAGCTCTCTAAAACGAGGGTGTATTGGCAAGGGGGAAGTACTCATTGACTAAAGCTGAATACAAAATTGTAGGCTTAACCGCCATTGGCGGCGCATTGGAGTTTTATGATTTTACCATATACGCTCTCTTTGCTTCTTACATTAGGCAACATTTTTTTTATAGTGGCGATCCTTTTATCGGATTTATGAATACGTTTGCTGTTTTTGCGTTAGGCTATTTGGCTAGGCCTTTAGGCGGCATTGTATTTGGGCATTTAGGCGATAAATTGGGTCGAAAATCTGCCTTCTCATTGGCCGTATTCCTTATGGCAATGGCCACTTTACTTATAGGCTGTTTACCAGACTATCAATCCATAGGAATAATGGCTCCCCTTGCGCTTACCCTGTTGCGTTTAATACAGGGATTTTCTGTAGGCGGGGAAATTCCTGGTGCAACTTTGTTTGTGTTCGAACATGTGGCTGCCAAAAAGCGTGGCCTTTTTGTTGGCCTAGTATTTATGTGTATTACCCTGGGGAACAGCTTGGGTGGTTTAGTGGGGTTTATTTTAACAACGGCTTTAAGTGCCGAACACATGATGGTTTGGGGCTGGAGAATTCCCTTTATTCTGGGCTTTTTTCTTGGGATAATCAGTTTCTATATACGTAAAAAATTAGTTGAAACTCCAGTATTCATGCAAATGGTTGAAATGAATCAATTACAGCAAAAACCTTTTTTAAGATTGCTCAAGAGATATCGTATTAACATACTCCAAGCCTTTTTGCTCACCGCCGCCATATCCACAAGTAGTTCATTCTTTATTTATTTCCCCACTTATCTTTCTACAATCATGAGAATAAAAATATCTCATACTTATCTCATCAATGTATTCAGCTTTTTAAGTATTGCCCTTGCGACTGCGTTCTGGGGAATGGTATCGGATCACACTAGCCGTAAAAAATTGATGGCTATAGGTACAAGCTTATTGATATTATTAACGATTCCACTATTTTATGGACTAACCACGTTAGGTGAAAACTTTATAGGGATCTTTATTTTAAGCTTTGCATTGATTTTCGGTATGATCAACAGTTGTTATGTTATTTTAATCACCGAATTATTCCCTGCTAACTTGCGCTATTCTGGAGTCGGCTTTAGCTACAGCCTTGGATTTGCAATCATTGCAGGTTCAGCGCCATTAGTGTTTACAGCTTTAATCCAATATTTGCATACTATAGAAGCCCCTGCTTTCTATATTGTAGGATGTTCTGTCTTAACCTTAATGGCAACGTTGCTTGACGACAAGGAAAAAAAGCATGATAAAATTGGCTGTATTCAATAATCCAACCTTGGCCTTGATACTAAAACAGCATACTGTGGTGGAATACGACGACAAACTATCAATGTGCTACTTTGTTCTACCCGGACCAGCGTTGCGAATTGAGTTATCCCCACGAATGTAGAAGCTAAGTTATTGAAAAATGATACGAGTTGTACCACAGAGTTATCGTTCCTATGAAAGAGATTCTGATAGCCAGGAAATACTCGTGCCGTCATTGCGCGCAAGCGAATAACTCATTTAGAAAAAAGCTGTGTACGGGGAGGCAATAGGGGAATGGTTGAATGGCACGAAGCAAAATGAGCGCAGCAAAGCAATCCAGGAAATCTTAGGGAATGTAAATAAAGTCACGTACAATTATATTCATAAAAAAGCGGCGCCTCTAAATCTAGAGGTTTTTACCCCTGGATTGCTTCGCCTGTTCACCGCGCTCACCTACTCGCAATGACGAAGTTCAGCGCCCAAAACCCATTGAGCGTAAAAGTAGAGCACACTTCTTTTAACCAGGACTTGCAGAAGTGGTTTTTTATCTGGATGCCATGAGAAAACTTAAGCCAGCAACGGTTGAAGGAACTCATCTACTACCCGCATAAACTCTTGCGGTATTTCTTGATGCGGCAAATGGCCTACACGAGAGAAAGAATGATATTGCGCCTTAGGAATAGCATGCGCTAAAGCTTTCATCGATGCCTCATCGAAAATTAAATCTTCATCGCTGCCAAGCACTAACGTTGGGATATTAATTTCATGTGCCCAGGAGCTGCTGTCAAAGCCTTTTAACGCCAAAATTTGTGCCTGCATGCCTGCTTCTGTTATCGCATAAGGGTAATTGAGCCTAAGCTGAATTAATTCTTCTATTCGCCCGGGAACAGACAAAAAATCGGATGAATACAAGAGACTCAAAACTAATTTAATGCAACTTGACGCAGGCGCTTTGGATTTTATTAGTTCTAACATCCCCTCAAAAAACAGATCACAGCTGGCGCGACTTTTTTGTGTTGAGTTTGTTATAATACTTGCACGTACAAATTGTGGGTATTGGTGCATCAGTTGTTGTGTAATAAAGCCACCCATAGAACTGCCCATTACTAGTGCCTGCTCTATACCTAAGTATTGGCACAAACCATAAACATCATTGCTCATTTGTTGAATGCTATACGGCCCGGGCGGTACATCGCTTTGCCCTGCGCCGCGATTGTCTAACAAAATGACCTTATATTTTTGTGCTAAAGGTTCAAGAAGATTAATCCATGCCATGTGATCAGCACTTAAGCCCGCTATGCAGACTATGGGAAATCCCTCGCCATGGACTTCGTAATACAAGTTGATATCGTTTATGTGTGCCACGGGCATCGCAGTTTTCTCCTGTTATCTATCATTTTTGTAGGGGCAGGCCGCCGTGCCTGCCCTAGATGGGCAAACGCAGGGGGTTGCCCCTACGACAAATTATTATTTTCCTATCAGTTAGTGCTTAAGCGAATGCCACTGTCCCCAAAACATATGTCCATTATACATCCCGCCGAAACGTGTTTCAACTATCGCATTTTACCCTCAATCCCGCTACAATAGGTTACGATTAGTCGCTATAGGTTTTTTAGATCATGGATTTTCACTTTAGTCCTGAGCAAATCGCCATGCAAGACATGGTTTCTGATTTCATGCAAGAACAGATGATGCCTCACGCGGCGGCCTGGGATGAAGACAGCTTCTTTCCCAAAGAAGTACTGCGTCATGCAGCACAATTAGGCCTAGCAGGTATCTGTATTGCAGGGGATGTAGGTGGCAGTCAATTAACCCGTTTAGATTATGTTTTGATTTTCGAGATCTTAGCCAAAGCATGCCCGTCCACAGCCGCTTATTTGTCTATACACAACATGGTTACAGGCTTGATTGATCGGTTTGGATCTGTAGAACAACGTCAACGTTTCATTCCTAAATTGGTTTCATTAGAGTATTTTTCCAGTTACTGTTTAACGGAGCCTGCTACAGGATCCGATGCAGCCAATCTTAAAACCACTGCCACGCGCAATGGCGATCATTATATCTTAAATGGCAGCAAAGCTTTTATATCCGGCGCAGGAGAAAGCGATGTGTATCTGTGCATGGTGCGCACAGGGGCAGAAGGTGCTAAAGGTATCAGCTGCATCGTGGTAGAAAAAGATACGCCCGGATTTTCAATCGGTAAAAAAGAAGTTAAATTAGGTTGGCACAGTCAACCCACGGCCATGCTGTTTTTTGAAAATTGTAAAGTGCCCCTAGAAAATCGTATTGGTGGGGAAGGTCAAGGTTTTAATATCGCCTTATCTGCTTTAAACAGTGGTCGTTTGGGTATAGCAGCGTGCTCTCTAGGTGGCGCTAATCACTGTTTCGACTTAGCACGCCGCTACACACATGAACGCGAACAATTTAAACAACGCTTGAGCGATTTTCAAAGCATTCAATTTAGACTTGCCGATATGTATACGCAACTGGAAGCTGCACGCTTAGCCGTTTATCGTGCGGCGTTTGCTTTAGATGTAAAAGACGATAAAGCACCCGTGTATGTGGCCATGGCGAAACAACTGGCCACCGATACTGGCTTTAATGTGTGTAATGAAGCATTGCAATTACACGGTGGTTATGGTTATCTACGCGATTATCCTATAGAACGTTATCTGCGTGATTTACGGGTACATCAAATTTTAGAAGGCACTAATGAAATCATGCGCGTTATTATTGCCAAAAGTCTATTAAGTGAGATGGAGTGAAAATGTCATATCAAAATGTGTTAACCGAATTAGATCAAGATGGAATCTTAAGCATTACCTTAAATCGTGCCGATAAATTAAATGCATTGAGCGCCGAATTATTAGCAGAGCTATTGCATGTCCTTGACCAAGCGCACAAAGATCCTCAAACCTATAGCTTATTGATCACGGGTGCGGGCAAGGCTTTTTGTGCTGGCGCAGATATACGTCGGTTAGCAGAATTAGATGCCAACAGCGCTTATGAATTTGCGCGCGACGGACAGCGTGTCTTCGACCGCTTAGAAAACCTAGGTAAGCCTTCATTGGCAGCAGTCAATGGTTTTTGTTTTGGCGGCGGCTGTGAATTAGCCATGGCGACTACAATTCGTTTTGCCAGCATTGAAGCCCGCTTTGCACAACCCGAAGTAAAGTTGGGGGTTATTCCTGGTTTTGGCGGCACGCAACGTTTACCGCGTTTAGTGGGAAAAGGTCGAGCTTTAGATATGTGTCTATCTGGCCGCACCGTAGCGGCTGAAGAGGCGCACGCCTGGGGTTTAGTCAATGCATTACATTCTGGAGATACATTGTTAGCTGCCGCCAAAGATTATTTACGACAATTGCGACAATTAGCGCCTATAGCCCTACAGCGTACCTTGGAAGCCATTCACCAAGGCTATAATTTATCTCTAGCCGATGCTTTGCAGCTAGAGGCCTTATTATTCGCGCAAAGTGCTGCCACGAAAGATAAAGCAGAAGGAGTGGCTGCATTTTTAGAGAAGCGTGCAGCAAAATTTGTGGGGAAGTAGACATATCTCTTTTAAATAATATAAGTTTTTCTTCTTGAAAACGCCATTATCTAAATTTGGGTAATAGGATAATGTGCAGGCAGATAGGAAGTTATCAATGGGAAAAACAAAAAATGAAGGGTAAATAGAAGAGGCAATTTTATTTTTGGATCCGGTTAAAGAAGTGTAGCGTTCTTCGTAGAGGCGGAGCCCCGGCCTGCCCTAACTAGGGCAGCCACAGGGGGTTGCCCCTACAAATAGTACAATAGCGCTCTCTTTATCTTCTTTATCATTGTTTATCCCTGGATCCTGCGCCCAACTATGCGCAAGATACCCCTTTACGCCTCACTCATCAGTTCACTCTCTTCAAGTCTTACAGCAGTATTCACAGGATTCAACGCCGCTGAATGGGATGACTTTAAACGAATAGCGATACAACCACGCATAAAAGCCCCATCCTCGCTCAAGCCGCGTTTCTTTAATTTTATGGCACACCCCCGCGCGCCAAAACGAGGATCCAATTGTTGTAGCTCGCTACTTAATTTAATATTTTCTTGATTATTCTTATAACTGTGGTAAGTACAAAATTCTACGCTATTTCCAATTTTTAACCATAAGGCATTATCTAAGCTGGAGGTAATCTTGGCTAAGCCTATGCACAGTTCATCCAACAGATTTTGCTGCTCGCTTAAGGAGTACGTAATGCTATAAGAGTTACGCGTTTTACAGGCCGCAACAAAGTTTGTCGGATATTGACGACTATAATATACCGCTTCAGCATTCGCATTTTGTAAATTAAAATAGCTGGGATGCAAAATAGTAGGGTAATATTGCGTCAATCCATATACATCTACAAAGACATTTTGTAAAAAAGTGCGCGGCACATAAGTTTCATCGCTGGCTGGAGCAAAGCCTGGCACAAAACCTGCAGCAATTTTATAAAGATGATGGGCGGTATCGGCAAGATAAGGATCTACTTTTAAGTTTTGTTTTCTTTGTGCCTCAGTGATTAAATTCATCTGTAAATTTAAATCTATCATTCCAAAATGAAATTTCATTGCGTAACGGTAAAAGTAAACATAAATTTTGTACCAGGCGGGATCATATTTTATTTTTTCAACAAAGTTACACGGAAATAAAAGCGTACTCATTATCCAATCGCAGCCTTCTGTAGGATGCTGAGCTAACTCAGAAAATAATTGCGCATGTTCATAGAGACTATCCGGCTTGCGCATTCGCTTACCAAATTTATGACGAATATTACCAAAATGACGGGAACAACTGATGGGAGGCAATATCATGGTCGAGCGACATCCTGCTGCACTGTGGAAAATAGTATGGCTTTCTACTTCATGGATGACCCGCTGAGCTGAAATAAAATCTCCCGCATGTAAAAGACGATAAGGTACTGTTAAATTATAATGCTTATGATCGACAAATAATTCTACCGCTTTGTCTAAAATCAGCGTCAACGGTGCTGAATATACATCATACCCTAAATCCTTGAGCAGCTCACCGCCCAACCTTTCGTTAGTTTTGTTTAACGGTACCACACTTCCCCTCATCGTAGGAAGAAAAGCAGTTTCATTATTCCCTAAAGTAGCTCCAAAAGGATAATACGCAATATAAAAAGTAAACTCTTCGCCGGGACTGACTTCATCGACTAAAGCGCAAAACTCAGGATTAGCAGCACGCACACGTTCACGTACAGAGGCCCAAGATAAGCGCACTAACCCTTGTTTTCATCTTCAGTACTATAAATATCAGCAGATAGGTGCAAAATAAACCTCCATATACGACCGTTTAGATCTAACTTACGTTTTATACTATGTCGACAATAATGTCAACGCTTGATATGAAAATTATACATTTAAACAGTTTGCATTGAATCCGCGGTAATTTACGTAACCATTTTACTTGTGAATTTTAAGTGGCAAATGTAATGGATAGGATGTTGAAATAATAGATATTTTTATTGCTATGAATAGGTTCTACACTATTTGCATCCCCTAAATCTCTGGAAAAATAAGTGCATTTATTTTATTGGGAAATAAAGTTTGGGGATAGCACTTTCTTGCCGATAAAGTGGCCGCATGAATTGCCTATTAATTGCCCATGCTTAGAGATTAATACACTCTCCGCCCCTGCAAGTAGGTTGCTAAAACTTGGCCGCTGAGTTTATCCCCTAAAAATGGCGTGTTTTTACCTCGCGAAACCAAGGTATCTGCACTCACTTCCCATTCTGCCGTCGGTGATAATATCGTTAAGTCCGCACTTGTACCGACGGCTAGCGCGCTGTGATGTAAACCTAAAATACGCGCCGGCGCAGCCGTTACCAAACCTAAACACTGACACCACGATAGGTTCAACTCATGATGTAATTTTACCAACACTGGCCACACCAATTCTAAAGCGGACAGTCCTGGAGGTGTTTCTGAAAAAGGCACTAACAGCGCATCTGCTTCGTGAGGCGTATGTGCCGAACAAATAGCATCAATAGTACCGTCAATCACGCCTAGCCGTAATGCATCGCGATCTGCTGCACTGCGCAAGGGTGGTTGCATCGCATAGCCTTCAAAATGGCGGTGCATCGCTTCTGTAAACCATAAATGGTGTATTGCTACATCAGCGCTTACCGCTAAACCTCGCGCTTTCGCATCCGCAATTAATTCTACCGCACGCGCGCTGGATAAACGACTGAAATGCACGCGCGCGCCCGTTTCCGACAATAAGGCGATGACCCTTGCAATCTCGCTCACCTCGGCACAAACCGGCATGGCAGGTAATCCTAAAGTTAAATTCTCCAAGCCCGCATGTACATAGTTTTTATCTTGCCACGCCGGATCGACCGGACAATGCATCACTAATAAATTG
>JAJNBM010000075.1 GCA_021156165.1 Gammaproteobacteria bacterium
AGGTAACCTAACCATTGGAGATCGATCACCTATAGAAATCATTCTAAAAGGCCAACCCCCCATAGGCAATCAGACTGTGAAAACGTCTGTGAGGCGAAAACTTTTTCCTTCAGAGGAAGAACGCGTAGCTAAAATTCCGCTGCTGTCTAACAGGATTAAAGTTTGTGAATGCACTATTACTCGAGAAGATATAAAAGCTGCCCATAAAAAGAAGCGGGAAAAAGGCAGCTCAGCCTTTAATGGGCTGTCAGCAAAATTAGTGGCCGCTGCTTGGGGTACGGATTATACCGAAGAAACAAAGCTTGAATTTCTACATTTAATCGCAAAAGCGTATGGTGGCAAAGTTGATCTCCTCAATATGGCTATTGGCAGTGTCGATGCCAATACAGAAATGTTCATCTATGAGCGCAATATACTGTCCTTGCTTAAGCGTGGTTTGTGCCAGTATGTAGTGGCTCGTGTTTTTTGCACATTACGACAAAAAGCGAATAGTTCTGAGTTTACACATCATGCAGAAACGATACAAATCACTTATGAAACAGATAACGGTCTAAAATTTGAATCCCCCGTCATAGATGCCAATCTTACCGTACAACCTTCTGTTGCAAAAGCCAAACTCATTCAAAAGCTTATTATGGCTACTCAGTCGGCTCTATTAGAAAAAGGTATAGAATCTTGCATTGCTGAAATGAATGCACGCGTTCCCTCTCGCGCGGATGAGGAAGAAAATACAGCGCTTAATAGCGCTTCATCCGAACATCCCATGCCACGGGATACAAGAAAAGAGCCCTTCTCTAATCTCAGCAGAGAAGACGAAGAGATAAAAGACATTATCCCACCCGACCCCCGAAAATCAGAGCGACTCAAAAAGCGGGATAAAATTATGGCCAAATCTTTGCCTCTCAAAGGCAGTATAGCACCTTGTGTACAAGACCTAAAAAGACCAAAACGAACAAAAGGAACAAAAGGAACAAAAATATCGGGCAAAAACACCTTCTTTCAGGGACAAGAAAATCTGCCGCCTAACGTAGCAATAACCCAGGATACTCATGCAGGACCTGAAAATTCCGCGGGGGCTCCTTCAAATGGCTACTCGGGCAGTTACAAAACGCTGACCCCTTCCATCTTCTAGTCTATTTTGCTAGAATACCCCACTATTTTATACTATAGAGGTTTTTAACAGTATGGTTGTTATCCGTTTATCCCGAGGCGGCGCTAAAAAACGCCCTTTTTACCACATCGTTGTTGCTGACAGCCGCTGCCCACGCGATGGCCGCCTTATCGAAAGAATAGGCATTTTTAACCCAATTGCCCGCGGACAAGAGATTCGTTTACGTATAGATACCGCTATGTTGCAAAAATGGTTGGCTACGGGTGCGCAAATGAGTGATCGGGTGAAATCATTGGTTAAAGAATACGCTAAAAATAACAATCAAGAGAAGATTGCGGTTGCTGCTGCTGCTGAATAATGACCATGAACCCAGCGGATACAGAACAGAAAATAATCATTGGCCGCTTTGGTTCACCTTTCGGCGTCAAGGGTTGGATTAAAGTACAATCCTTTAGCGAACCCGAAGAAAATTTACTGGCTTATGTTAATTGGTATAGCCTAGAGCATAATAACTGGTCATTAATTAAACATGATGACCATGCCAAACACGGCAAGGGCTGGATAGTACATTTAGTCGGGTATGATAGCCCCGAAGCCGTGCGCTTTTTGGCAGGCACCGATATCGCTATTGCTCGTAGCGATTTTCCGCCATTGGCAAAGGATGAATTTTATATAAATGATATAGTGGGCTTTAGCGCCATTAATGTACAAGGAGTTGGCTTAGGTAAAGTAATGGGCTTTGTCGATAGCGGCGCTCATGAATTGTTAGTGATTGAAGGTGAAAAAGAATATTTAATTCCGTTAATTAAAGATCGCTTTTTAAAAGCGATAGATAAAACCAAACAACAAATAACAGTTGATTGGGATGCGGATTTTTAAAAATGAATAGATACTCACAGCGATTTGGTTTTAGGCGAGGCGGCAAGCTTTCGAGCACCAGGAGTGTAGTACTCTACATGACTGGTGCGAGATGAGCACAGCCAACAAAGCCTATAACCAAAGCGTGAAGAGTATTGACGTTATTAGCGTTATACCACAGATGTTTGAAGCGCTACATTACGGTGTATTAGGCCGCGCTGTGAAGAACGGGTTGTTGCAGATCACATGCTGGGATGTACGCGATTATAGCGAAGATAAACACCGTACCGTAGACGATAAACCCTATGGCGGTGGCCCGGGCATGGTGATGATGGCAAAACCGTTGCGTAAAGCCATACTTCATATCCAGGCGCAGCGCGATAAACCTCTGTGGGTAGTGTACTTAAGCCCACAAGGTACGGTGTTAAAACAACCCGGAGTAATGCGCTTAAAGGAAAAATTAAGTACGCATAATTTGGTTTTGTTGTGTGGCCGCTATGAAGGCATAGATGAGCGGCTCATTGAAAGTCTAGTCGATGAGGAATGTTCACTAGGCGATTATGTGTTGAGCGGCGGCGAATTTGCCGCCATGGTGGTCATTGATGCCATGGTAAGGTTGTTACCGGGAGCCTTAGGGGATAATACTTCGGCGAGTGATGATTCCTTTAGTCGTGGCTTGTTGGAATACCCACACTACACGCGGCCGGAGAATGATGAAGGTGCAAGGGTACCTGAGGTGTTATTGTCGGGAGATCATCAAGCAATTGCTCGCTGGCGTAGCCGCATGGCATTACAGCGTACACTGGCAAAACGACCCGATTTATTGGAGTCAGCGCAATTAAGCGCCGAGGAAAAAGAAATATTAGCTGAACTAAAGAAAATAATCATAGGAGACTAAAATGAGTAAACTAATTCAACAGATCGAAGCGCAGCAAATGGAAGGCAAAAAAATTCCAGAATTTAACCCTGGCGATACGGTAATCGTCAATGTTAAAGTGAAAGAAGGCAGCAACGAACGTATTCAAGCCTTTGAAGGTGTCGTCATTGCCAAGCGCAATCGTGGCTTAAATTCCGCCTTTACAGTGAGAAAAATTTCTCATGGCGAAGGGGTTGAGCGCGTTTTCTTAACCTACAGCCCTGCCTTGGCTGGTATTGAAGTCATACGTCGCGGTGATGTGCGTCGTTCAAAATTATATTATCTGCGTGGCCTAACAGGAAAAGCAGCTCGTATTAAAGAAAAATTACTGCCTAAAAAGAAGAAGGCTGAAGAGTAGATCTTCTGAGGTTATTGTAGGGGCGCTTCATGAAGCGCCCATCTTAAAACATCCGCTGAAATACACCCGTGCTGTCTTCACATTTCGAAGCTATAAACACTATTTGTTAAAATATTTTATTTCCCAGATATATTAGAAAGGGCGGTTCGCGAGAACCACCCCTACAAACAAATCAGTCCTACTGACTCCCCTCTTTCGGTGCCGCAGCCGACCGTTGTCCACCGCCTGCAGCCCCAGGTGTACGTGG
>JAJNBM010000044.1 GCA_021156165.1 Gammaproteobacteria bacterium
TATTCCACTTTGACATGTAACGCCTTTGCCAACTTGATAAGAATATCCGACGAAGGAGTAACCTCATTGTCTTCATATTTTTTAATCGCTGCATGGCTAAGCGCAATTTGTTCTCCCAAATCGCGTAAAGACAAGCCCAAAGCTTTCCGTGCCCGTTGAATCTTGTTACCTAACATAACCTACCCCCTTTAGTTTACATTTTTAATTATATGTCATTAATTTGTAAACTTCAACTTCCCTATTATGACATAAGACTAATGATAAGACCACACAACAATATTTTTTCTTTATTTATCAAAGGCATATAAAAAATACAGCATGGCCGCGACAATTGCTGGGAGGGGGGAGGTTGGGAATTTATAATGGCTAAGTAAAGAAAAACGCTATTTTCTTTACTTAATCTGTTTTTTATTTGTTCTTTATTTTTACAGAATAAACTTCAAACCTCCCCCACTATATGCACTTCTGGTTGCAGCGTTATGCCATGCAAACGCTGCACTTCAGCTTGCACATGTGCCATGACCAATTCAATGTCGTGCGCCGTGGCGTCACCCGTATTAATAATGAAATTGGCATGTTTGGGAGACACTTCTGCTCCGCCAATGCGAAAGCCTTTTAAGCCTGCGGCTTCTATCAAGCGGCCTGAAAAATCTCCTGGCGGATTGCGAAAAACCGAGCCGCAACATGCTTTACCCGTAGGTTGTGAACTGGCGCGTTTATCTAATAGTTCTTTGATCGTCGCTAAGGATACTTCTTTATCGCCAGGTGGAAATTCAAAATGCGCCGCAATAAACCATTCTTCAGCGGGCATAATCACTTCTCTATAAAAAATTTTATAGTCTTTAGGCGATCGCTGCTTGATTTCACCGCGGCGATCGATGGTTTCTACGGCAATAACCTGTTCCCAAGTTTGATGGCCAAAACAACCCGCATTCATAGCCAAGGCGCCACCGATGGTTCCGGGGATGCCCGCCAAAAATTCGCACTGGGTATAGCCCGCACGCGCCGAAAAGCGCGCCACTTGCGCACAAGATACTCCGGCCTCAGCGCGGATCACACACGGTTGCAGTTCACTCAATTCTTTTAAATGCCCTTGCGTGATGATCACCGTACCATTAAACCCTTTATCGCGGATCAAAGTATTGCTGCCTAAACCCAACCACAACAACGGTTCCTCCGCAGCACAACCTTGCAAGAAAGCAGCAAGATCGTCCTTATCTGCGGGAAAATAGCAGCGTTTAGCTAAACCGCCCACCCGCCACGTAGTCCATTCGGATAATTGAACGTTTTCTTGTAATTCTCCACGCAAGGCCTTGGCCATAATTTACCTCTATATCATTTGATTTAACATCACTATTTACGTTGTATCTAAGAACAATCCCTTGTCGTTACCCCTTAGGGCAGGCACGGGGGCCTGCCCCTACGAAAATCTCGCGTTACTTTTTTAAAAGCACGCAGTTACTGATTTAGCAATAATTTAGCCACGCCACCTATACTGCCTGCGCCTTGGGTTAACAACACATCATTTTGCTGCAATATTGAAACCAATACTTCCGGTAATTGATTGATTTCGCTTACCAGGATCGGTTCAACCTTGCCACGTTCTCGTATCGCTCTAGACAAGGCGCGGCTATTGATGCCGGGAATAGCTTCTTCGCCAGCTGCATACACTTCCAATAACAGTAAAACGTCGACGCTGGATAATACTTCGGCAAAATCGTCTAGTAAATCGCGCGTACGTGTATAACGATGCGGTTGGTACGCCAATACTAAACGTCGCTCCGGCCAAGCGGCGCGCGCGGCAGCCAATGTGGCCGCGACTTCTCGGGGATGATGGCCATAATCATCTACTATCAGCACGCTGACTTCTTGTTTAGGTCTATATTCACCGTAAATTTGGAAGCGCCGTCCTATGCCCTGAAACTCAACCAAAGCGCGTACCAGACTGGTATCCTCTATATTCAGGATTTCTGCTAAAGCCACTATAGACAACGCATTTAATACATTGTGACGTCCCGCGAGATTCAAGCGTAACGGTAAAGGACTTTTACCTTTACGAAGCACACTAAATTCGGTTTGTACGCCCCGCTGCACTATGTTCACAGCGCGCACATCTGCTTCGCTATCGATACCGTAAGTCACTATACGACGTGATATTTGCGGTAATAATTGGGCAATGACGGGGTCATCCAAGCATAAAATAGCCGCGCCATAAAAAGGCAGATGATGAATAAATTGTAAAAAAGTTTGTTGGAGCCGCTGGAAATCCCCGGCATAGGTTTCCATATGATCCATATCGATATTCGTGACTATGGCTAAAATAGGCGTTAGCAATAAAAATGAAGCATCGGATTCATCTGCCTCGACTACAAAAAATTGCCCCTTGCCTAAGCGTGCATTGGTGCCAGCACTATTTAATAAGCCGCCGATCACAAAAGTAGGATCTAATCCTGCCTCAGCCAACACGCTAGCGGCAAGACTGGTAGTGGTGGTTTTACCATGCGTCCCGGCAATAGCAATGCCATGATGAAAACGCATTAATTCTGCTAACATTTGCGCTCGCATCACCACCGGAATTTTGTGAGCTTGAGCATAAACAACTTCCACATTATCCTCGGCCACAGCACTAGAACGTACGACTACTTCGGCGCCTTCTACATAACGGGCATCATGACCTTTGTAAATAGTAATGCCCAATTTTTTAAGGCGTTGGGTCATAGCGTTCTCGCCACTATCTGAACCCGTCACGTTAAAGCCTTGATTATGCAATACCTCAGCAATACCGCCCATACCGGCACCGCCGATGCCAATGAGATGAATACGACGTATGCTCAACTTCATACCCATTTCTTGAGCATAATGTAAAGTGGGATTGTTATTTTGCACCTAAAACTCCTAAACATTCTTCAACAATAATGTGCGTAGCATCTTTGCGGCCCAACGCATACGCCGCTTGAGCCATGGCCAATAGCGCCTCACGTTGTAAAAACGCGGGGGTTAATAACGTTTCTAAATGGGCTATATTGCTCTCTGCAATCACCCGCGCTGCTCCGCCCTTTTCTAGATAAGCCGCGTTTTTAGTTTGATGATCGTCTACCGCCTGCGGGTAGGGAACCAAAATGCTGGCTAAGCCTATAGCCGCTAATTCGCTGACTGTAGCCGCGCCGGCGCGCGCAATCACTAAATCGGCCCAATTATACGCCGCTGCCATATCGTCAATAAAAGGCTTAACCTCTACCCCATTCATATTAGCATAAGCGGCGATGACTGCATCGTAATGGCGCGGCCCGCTTTGATGATGCACTCGCACCGTGCCTTCATCTAAAGCTGTTTTTAATGCTTTAGGTATCGCTTCATTTAAAGCTTTAGCCCCTTGGCTACCTCCCATCACCAGAATATGCACTGGCCCCTCGCGATGACCTAACCGTATCGTAGGCTCAGATAACTGTAATAAGCTTTGGCGCAAAGGATTGCCGCTGATTTTAACCATTGTACTGGCTTTAAAAGCACCCGGGAAAGCCACAAATACTTTCTTTGCCATTTTCGCTAAAATACGGTTGGTATAACCCGGTACCGCATTTTGTTCTTGAATAAATAAGGGGCTGCGTCGTAAAAAAGCGGCTAATCCACCCGGGCCACTGGCATAACCGCCAAAGCCTAATACCAAATCGGGTTGCCAACGCCGCATGTGCCGCCATGCTTGTTTTACTGCACGCAGCAATTGCCACGGCGCTAACGCTAAGCGTTGCCAACTATGTCCGCGTAAACCACCTACTTGAATAGTGAATAATGGTACGTCTGTCTTGGCGATGATATCCGCTTCCATACCCTCTGCACGCCCCAACCAAGCGACTTCTACACCGCGGGCTATTAGTGCTTGAGCCACGGCTAATGCAGGAAAAATGTGGCCGCCTGTGCCACCCGCCATGATGAGAACTTTCTTATCCATTAATGCTGGCTCATATAATGTACACGCATTTGATGATCGACGCGTAAAATCAAACCGATTAAAACAAAATTGGTCAATATACTACTGCCACCATAACTCATGAGTGGCAAGGTTAAACCCTTGGTGGGTAACAACCCTACATTCACACCCATGTTAATAAGCACCTGGAAAGAGAGCCACAACCCTAAGCCATACGCCAAAAAAGCGGCGAAAAATAAACGTTCTTTATACGCGCGATGGCCAATTACAAATACCCGCCAGAAAAAAACCACATAGAGAAGCAGAATGACAGTCATACCGACTAAGCCCATTTCTTCGCCTAAAACAGCAAATAAAAAATCAGTGTGTGCTTCTGGTAGATAAAACAGTTTTTGAATGCTCTCACCCAAACCAACGCCGGTTATCCCGCCACGGCCAAAGGCAATTAAAGATTGTGTTAACTGATAGCCGCTGCCAAATTGATCCGCCCAGGGATTCAAAAAACTGGTTAAGCGCAATAAGCGATACGGCGATACCACCGCTAACGCTGCTAAAGCTGCCAAAGCAAGCCCTATTAACAAGATGAAATAACGTACGCGCACGCCCGCTAAAAACAATAAACCCAAGGTGGTTGCTGCTATCACTACTGCCGAGCCAAAATCGGGTTCTAGCAATAACAATATACTGGTTATGCCCAAGATGATGATAGGCAATATAACGGTGCGTTGGCTTTCGGATAATTTATCCCGAAATCGCTGTAAATAGCCTGCCAAGTAAATAATATACAATAGCTTTGCCAATTCAGACACCTGAAAATTCAGCGGCCCTAAATGCAACCAGCGTCTACTCCCATTCACAGAGCGACCGATCCCCGGAATCAGCACCAGTGCCAATAAAACCAAAGCCACTACCAATAAAATACGGCTGTGTTTTTCTATATGGCGTAAAGGCATTTGCACCACGAGCGCACATACAATTGCACCCATAATGACACTGAATAATTGTCTAAACAAATAGTGAAAAGGTGTGTTGTAAGCATGCGTGGACACCATCATCGATGACGATGCCACCATAACCAGCCCCATGACCACAATTAAAATAGCGCACAACACGAAGGCGCGATCGTACAGGGCAATCTGTTTTGATTTATATTCCTTAGTCCAAGAAGAATGGCTCATACTCAATCCCTAATTAGGCGCTTAACTGTAGAATGACTGGCGTGTGATCAGAAGGCCTATCCAAGGCACGCGGTAATTTATCAATCACACAACGCTCTGCACGCGCCATCACCGCTGGCGTTGCCAAAATATGATCAATCCGCAAACCATGGTTGCGTTTAAACCCATTCATTCTATAATCCCACCATGTGTAACTATTATCCTCTGGCGCCAAAACGCGGAAAGTATCGCTCAGGCCGAGCGCCAATAGTGCTTCAAAACAAGCCCGCTCTTTAGGGCTCACTAAAGCATGTCCTTGCCAGGCTACAGGATCATGTACATCCCTATCTTCGGGCGCAATATTGTAATCCCCTAAAATAATGGTTTGCGGATGCGCCGTTAGGGTATTTTTTACATAAGCCAATAACCGGTCAAACCATTGCAATTTATAAACGTATTTCTCTGAATCCACGCTCGCACCATTGGGCACATACACACAGATAACACGCAGTTCCCCAACCGTTGCGGCCAATACTCTTTTTTGCGGGTCGTCATAATCAGGAATACCGGCCACTACATCTTTAAGCGGCACACGGCTCAAAATAGCCACTCCATTATAAGTGGGTTGTCCCAATACCGCAACGTGATACCCTAAAGCAGTAAAGACTTCTACCGGAAAAAGTTCGTCGGTCACTTTGATTTCTTGTAAGGCCAAAACATCGGGCTTATGTTCTTGAAGCCAGGCTAGCACCTGCTCTAAGCGCACGCGCAAGGAGTTGATATTCCAGGTAGCCAAAGTAATGCTCATGCCTTATCAACTCCTTTTGCGGCCATCAAGACAGTATATTTTGCCCTAAGTTGTTCTTGGGTTTCAGGCTCTGCCTCGTCCTTAATAATACAGGCCACTGGACACACCGCCACACATTGTGGCGTGTCAAAATGCCCTACGCATTCGGTACAGAGCTTGGGGTTAATTTCATAAAACCATTCACCTTGGTAAATAGCTTCGTTGGGGCACTCCGGCTCGCAGACATCGCAGTTAATACATTCATCGGTAATTAATAAAGCCATTGTTGTTACTCTTGCTCTTTGATTTAAAGGAAATAGTAGAAGCGCCCCCTGTGGATGCCCTACTAAGGCAGGCACGGGTGCCTGTGCCCCTATGACAGGATTTTATTCTTTAGCGCCTCAGCCACCCTGGACGTTACAAACGCACTCACATCCCCCCCTAAAACGGCGATTTCCTTCACCCAACTGGCCCGCACAAAGCTATATTCCGCCTTTGCGGCAAGAAAAATCACCTCTAAATTAGGCTGCAATTGGCCATTCATATGTGCTAATTGCATCTCATAGTCGCAATCGACACTATTTCTAACCCCTCGTACCATGGTCATGATGTGCTTATCCTCAGCAAAATCGACCAATAAGCCCGAAAAAGCACATACTTCTACATTGGGCAAATGCTGTAATTCGGCTTTCAGCAACGTTAGCCGCTCTTCCGTTGAAAATAAAGGTTTTTTAACGCCGCTCTCACCCCCATTAACCGCCACCAACAAATGACTGAACAGCTTAGCCGCACGGATAATTAAGTCTAAATGACCTCGGGTGAGAGGGTCGAAAGTACCCGGAAATATCGCATGCATGATCGTTTTAGCCTTGGATTAGGGAAATTTGGGATTATTATACTATGGTACCGTCATAAAGGCGATCCAGCGGGTTTTAAGGTGAAATAGCCGAAATTTACCACGAACTCGACAAATGTTGACGAAATTTGTAATTTTTTCGGCACAATCGTGAGATAGCGCCGCTGGATTACATGTTGGAGTCCCCTCGTAGCTTGTTAGGGGCTACTCGCGAGCCCCCTACATCGTTCCGAGGCTCGTTCTGGAAGGGCGCCTCAAAAGGTGCCGTCCTGGGATAGCCCTTAATAAGCTAAGCCCAGCAGCTCTCTATACTTTTTCCGGATTTTGCCTATAAACTCCCATCTTGCGGCACTTGTATGCTTGCCATTGCGAGCTACATAATGAAACATAATCTGGGCAACATCATCCGCATGTTCTAATTTACCGCGCCAATGGGCCAATTGGCTACCCTGATAAATCAAAGCATCTCCAGGCCCTAGTGCCACCTTATGGGCATTTTCATCATAATCCATTAGCCATATATCCCAAGGCTCACCGCGTTGCCCTAAATTTATGGTGACGGAAATTTCGGCGCGAATACTGTCCTTGTGGCTTCTTAAGATAGCCCCTTTTTTATAGACACGATGATAGCAAAACACATTTAATAACGGGTATTGGATGTGAGCTTCTATGCTAGGAAGTAATTTCTTTTGTAATGCCACTACCTCTTTATCTTGATAAAAAGAAGGTGAACCAGGAACTTGCCCATCGTCTTTATTACCCAATTCCGCCTTGCTGAGGATATAAGCATACAATCTATTTGTTGTATCGGGATCCAATAAAGAGCGGATAATGACATAACCAGATTGCTTAAATTGTTCTGCTGAGTTCATAGTTCATACCTCACTCTTGCTGACTCCGCTATTCCTTGCCATTGGAAACTCTGAGTAAGTACCCTCATCCTCACCCTTCATGTACCGCGGCAATCAGCGCCTGTACGTTTTCTATGGGTGTGTGTTGTTCTATGCCGTGTCCTAGATTAACGATTAAACCCGGATGTGGACCCCACTCATTTAACACACTTTTCACGGCAGCCTTTATTTTTTCAGGCGTAGAAAATAATAAGGCTGGATCTAGATTCCCTTGCACACATACTTTAGCCCCCACACGCGTGCGTGCCGCACTTAAAGCACTCGTCCAATCTAGACCTAACGCATCCGCGCCACTGTCGGCCATAACCTCTAAATGACTTACCGCTCCTTTGCTGAATAAAATAATAGGCGTGTTGGCTGTGTTTGGATCTGCTTTCAGGTTGGTAATAATTTTTTGCATAGGGGTTAAGGAGAATAAGGGATAATGCGCTGGTGTTAATAACCCTCCCCAGGTATCAAATAGCATCACTACATCTACACCCGCTAAGATCTGCCCTTTTAAATACGCCGTAGTTGCTGTTATTAATTTTTCTAATAAAGCCGTTAGCACTTCTGGCGCTTGATATGCCATTTTGCGTGCATTGATAAAATTCTTGTGGCTGCTCCCTTCTATCATATAACAAGCCACCGTCCATGGACTGCCCGCAAAGCCAATCAGCGGCACTCGACCCTGTAACTCTTGCTGGATCATACGCACTGCTTCTAATACATAATCTAAATTTTCCTCTACCTCTAGAATGGGTAAGGCTTTAACATCGCGCGCTGTTTCAATACGTTTGGCAAATTGCGGACCTTCGCCTTCTTGAAAAGATAAGCCTAAACCCATGGCATGAGGAATGGTTAAAATATCAGAAAATAAAATAGCTGCATCTAAATCAAAACGACGCAAAGGCTGTAAAGTGATTTCAGTCGCCAATTGGGGAGTTTGACATAAGGTGAGGAAATCACCGGCTTTAGTCCGTAATGCGCGATACTCCGGTAAATAACGCCCCGCTTGACGCATTAACCAAACTGGAGGCACATCCACAGGCTGACGCTTTAGCGCTTGTAATAGGCGGGTATTGTTGTATTGGGTCATTGATGTTGTTCTCGCTTTATTTTAAAAGTTATTCCGCGCCGTTGTTGCTAGGGTGGTTCGTAAAGCACCGTAGCGCCTAACTGCCCTTTTGTGTAAAACCTAAATCATCCGCATTGATTCTGGGCGACTCACGAGCCGTTCCTACCGTAGGGGCGACCTCCTGTGGTCACCCTATTCAGGGCAGGCACAGGAGCCTGCCCCTACGATAGTGCTACTACGGTCAAATTGGGAATTTGTGCAAAAGATCGCACCCAGGGTGTATTCTTTTGTACACTCGCTGGCAATTGTTGCAACTGCGCACGCGCCTCGGCAGAGCTATTGTATTGGCCCTGAGTCGCAATATACCAATCTTGGTTCTCTTTCAGAGTGTGTATATAATGCAGATTCTTCGGCAATCCCGCACAACGCGGCTTTGCTTGCTGCGTCCATAATTGGCAAACTGTTTTTTGCAACGAAGTAAGATCGGTACTCCCCGCAATTTGTATCGTATAACCTTGCGCTTTAAATGGTAGCGCTGGTATCACTTTTTTCTGAACAACCACTGGCGCAGACTTATCCTTTTTCTGGGGTACAACCACGGCTGTGGGCGGGGCAATTGCTACAGGTGTAGGCGCTGCAGCAGAAGGTGCAACAGGCTCCATCGCAGGCGCTGCAAGAGCCTCGATTACAGGTGTACCATTGATTATAGATCGGGTTACAGGCGCGTCGTCCACTGCGGCTGCCGTTACAGGCGTATCGTTTGCTATCGGCGTCATTATAGGTACAGATGTATCCTTCACTGCTGACACTGCTACAGGTGTCGCGCTGATTACAGGCGTTACCGGCGCAGTGGCATCCACCCTACGCACATTGCCATCCAGCTTTACCACAGTTTTAATCCACGGCCCTTCTTTTTCTACACTGATGACCTTACCCTGACTCACGTCTACAGCGGTAGAGGCAGGACCCTCTAAATAAAACCACCAACCGACGCCCAGCAAAGCTATAGAAAATAGTGCGGCTATTATCGTTTTATGGCTCTTGCCCCTCGGGGTCTTACGGCGAGTATCGTGCGCGGCTTTAGGTTCATCGCTACTTTCTAACGCTGTTCGCATTTTTTTGGCTAGACGCGACATCACGGGATGGGGCGTTCTCCCACCGCGGCGTTTTGTTTCTAGTATATCCACCGCCATCACCACTAAACGCGCCAATATGCCCTTGGAGTCGTGGCTTAGCTCTACGAGTTGCGTTTTAGAAAAAGGCATCACACCTCTATAACCCGCCTGTCTTAAACCATGTTTGATATAGTTGATCACTTCTTCTTCCTCTAAAGGCTGCAGTATTACCGTAAAACTACTGCCGGTATTCCAATCCGTATTGACATTGGCGGAACTTACACATAAATGTTCTAATTGCAGCCTACCTGCCAATAGAATACTTAAGCTGTGTTCTGTTTCATCCAACTCGGATACCATATCTAATATAAAGCGCACCGTTTCTGCGGGTAATTCGTGCGCATCATCGATGATCCATAAAAAACGCTGATTAGATTGCACTAATTGGGCTAAGCGCGCGCGTAAGGAAGACATGAAAGTATCCGTGGTATCGCCTATGGCCAGATGTTTAGCCAACAGGCCTTTGATCATGGCAATGTTCACGCCATGATCCCCTTGCATTTCGCATAAACCGATAGTGACTTCTGCACCAGGTAAAGTGATATTTTTTTTGAGTGCATTTAAAAAAGTGGTCTTGCCTACGCCAGCCACCCCCAATAGCAATAAGAGATGGCCGCCTTCCTGGACCAATCCTTCCAATAGTTTTAGCTGCTGACGCTGCTTAGTGGTTAAGAATGGGTTAACGTGACTTAAGTCTATAAAAGGCTTACGTTTAAAACCCAGGTCTTGCCATTTATTTTCCGCTTTTGACATCTTAGACACAACTTAAAATATCATTGACTACCGCACGTATGCTGCGGTTGTCGGTTACAAAAACGTGATCAGCTATCTCACGATATAATTCATCGTAATTAACTGCTATATCACGCAACACCGCTTCCCTGTCGGTTGCTTGCAACAATAAGGGTCGCTTTTTATCTTTTTCGGTGCGTTCTAGTTGCTGACCGACCGTGGTTTTTAAATAAATCACTAAACCTCGAGCCGCCAAATGCGTACGATTTTGCACCTCTATGACCACGCTACCGCCAGTGGCTAAAACCACCCCCGTTTTTTGAGTGAGTTCATCCACCACGGTCATTTCACGTTGCCTAAACCCCTCTTCTCCTTCTACATCGAATATCCACGGTATATCCACACCAGTACGCGATTCGATCACTTCATCCGTGTCATAAAACTCTCTTTTTAGCTCTTTGGCCAACATACGACCCACAGTGGTTTTCCCTGCACCCATAGGGCCAATCAAAAATATATTTTGTGTTTTCTTCATCATTCAATCATCGTATCCGAGTTATCGGGTTGTACAATCTTAGGGGTAATAAAAATGAGTAACTCTCCGCGAGAATCCGTCACTTTAGTACTCCTAAACAAGGCGCCCACAATAGGGATACCGCCCCAAAATGGCACGCGCAGAACAGAATGGGTCTTTTCTTGACGATAAATACCGCCTAAGACAACCGTTTCACCATTAGCCACCCGCACCTTGGTATCAATTTTACGCGTTGTAATAGCCGGGGTACCCTGCACTTCCAACGCTGTACTTGGTTTATCCTGATTAACCTTGATAGCCATAATAATATTGTTGTCCGGCGTAATATGCGGAGTAACATCTAACTTTAATGTCGCTTGTTTGAACGCTACCGTTGTGTTTCCGCTAGAAGCGGTTTCTTGGTAAGGGATTTCTTCTCCCGCCTCAATGAACGCTTCCTGCTGATCAGCCGTAACCAACCTAGGGCTAGATATTAACTCACCTTGGCCTTCGGATTCAAGGGCCGAAAGCTCTAAGTCCAAAAGATAACCATTTCCTAAATTGGCCAAAGCTATGCCCACACTAGCGGCTTGGCCTGAGCTGGGTTGCGCAGGCAAATTGACGTTTAAACGGGATAAAGGCGATACATTGGTCGTATCGAAAGCAGATTTGCCCATGGCTAGGTTTTGCTGGATGCCACTAGCGCCTTCTAAAGTGCCGCTTAAATGATCTGCCTTGGAAATGCCCCAACGGATGCCCAGCGTACGCTCAAAATCTCTAGCTACCTCAACGATGCGCGCCTCTATCAATACTTGCTTCACCGGAGCATCTAATTTTTCAATTAAAGTACGTACCTTGCTCAACATTTCAGGCGTATCCTTTAACAACAATGCATTGGTACGTTTGTCTACGGTTACCGATCCGCGATCGGACAACAAACTATTCGTTTTATCTTTTAAAATAGATACCAGATCGTCTGCTTTAGCATAATTTAAAACGATCACGGTGGTTTGCAAAGGCTCCAATTCTTGTACCTGTAGCTGCAACTCTAATGACGCCTTTTCTCTAGCGGCGATTTCATCGTTAGGCGCTATTAATAATACCTGGCCTAAGTATAATTTGCCTAGACCCTTTGTTTTTAAAACTATGTCTAATGCCTCAGTCCAAGGAATATCTTTTAAATGTAAGCTAATGGTTCCCTTAACACTATCGCTCACCACGCTATTTACCCCTGCAGAATTTGTAATGATATTTAACGCGGATCGCAACGGAATGTTTAAAAAATTAAGGGTTAAATGATCTTT
>JAJNBM010000045.1 GCA_021156165.1 Gammaproteobacteria bacterium
GTTCTCAACAGGGGTATCAACGGCAGCAAAGAAATAGTAAACCTTTTAGTTACTAAGGGTGCTGATGTCAATCGGGCTGATAAATATGGTTGGACTCCGCTATATTTTGCTGCCCATGGGGACTTAGAAATAGTAAGACTTTTACTGGCTAATGGCGTTGATAATGTTAGTCGAGCTGATAACGATGGCATAACTCCTTTACATGAAGCTGTTGCCGGAGGTTACATAGAAATAGCAAAGCTTTTGCTTGTTCATGGAGCTGATATTAACCTAGCTGATAAAGCGGGCAATACTCCATTACATTGGTCTGTCCGCAGCAAGAAATATGAGCGCCGTGACGTAGTAAAGCTTTTGCTTATTCATGGCGCTGATGTTAGTCGAGCTAATAATAATGGCAATACTCCGTGGGATGCGGCTAGAAATTCTCAAACACGCGCTCTACTGACTAAGGGTACTCTGTGGAATTTATGGATAATGGAGACCCCCAATTACAATAGTTTTTTTCAATGGTTGCCGCGTGAAATGGTAGAAGACACCATTACAGTAGCGTTTGGTGATGACACTTCAACAACAACTACACCCAAGAGCCCATAATTTTTGACGTCAACTTTGTGAAACGAAGTCTTATAGGAAAAAATTTTCCGTACCTGTCATTGCTGTAAAGGTCAAGTAATTCGTGGATAACGCGTAACTACTCCCCCGCCTGTGTTATATGTGGTAAGTTATTTCTTCGCGGAGCTCGTCATTGGGAGGAGACCGTTTCAGAAGAACGTGTGCGAGATAGCAGAACAGGCAACGGTCGACGCGGCAATCTAGGAAGATCTTGAGTGATGAGCAGAAAGCTATCTGTTTATACGAAACACAAATAATGGGATTCTTTATACGGGATATAGTGTCAAAACATCTCATATTAGCCCGCATAAAAGATACGCTTCTTTTTAGTCTCTGTGAAAAAATAATCGCACTCTTATTGTTTAATATCTTCCTGGATTGCCGCGTCGGCCGTTGCTTATTCTGTGCTTTCGCACTAGAACTGTGAAACGGTCTCCTCGCAATGACAAGATCCGCGACAAAATAACTTACCGTACACACGCAAGTAGTTAACTTTATTTTAGATCATCGTCATAATCGTAATCATCATCCATTTCCATTTCAGACTCTCCACTTTTTTCATTTTGAATACGTTCATATATTTCTGAGCGATGTACAGGCAGATCTTGGGGTGCTTCAATCCCCAAACGAACTTGATTACGGTTCACATCCAAAACTACAATGCGTATATCATCACCAATGATGATGGTTTCTCCCACACGCCGCACTAATACTAACATGATGCTCAAACTCCTTGTTAAAAATGTATAAGAGAGCCCGCTGGGGTTTTATCCTCAGCGGGCCGCTAAGCAACTAGTCACAGACAATGCTAGCCTAAGGCGTTCTAAACTAATGCTGGATAGTGTAGGTGTCGTCTTTCCCCACTATCTCTCCAAGCTTTAAGTTATTCGTGCTATGGTTTTTGCTTTGATACGGTCTACACTGTAGTCTGCAGCGACGTGCGTGACTAATGCTCGCGTAAAAAGCACGAACAATAGCCACTTAGGTACGGGTGTGTACACCACCTGTACTTATCCGTCTAGACAAAGCAATACCACGAACTTTTAAGCCCATTGTATGCTGTTCAGGGTAGGATAAACTGTATATTGGGATGATACGGTCAAAGTGCGTAGAGTAGTGTATTAAAAATACACGCTCCACTTGTGCGAATGCAGGGTTATGCGTTAGAATTTTCATGCCTTCAATCCTCTGTTGATTGTTGGAAGTGGCCTGGTTAAGTGCCGAATACACTTGCCAGGCTGCGCTTACTTTTTCAAGTAAGCGCTCATTGTACAGTGATGTGTCGCCTTCTGAATGCAACGACTCATCACACTGTTTCTCATTGCTCAGTGCAATCATTATCCTTTTTGAGCACGTTGTCAAGCCCTGCGGGCTAAATATTTGCAACAAAGAAGATGAATTAGGTTATTATTTCAAGTGCATAGAGAAGATTGTAGGAGATAAATTTATGAAAACCAAGCTATCGATCATAGGGACTATTTTTTTAACGTTTTTAATCACTGCCTCTGCTGCCAAACCCGCCATTAAAAATAATCAAGATGTGCGTTTGTACACTTTGGATTGCGGTTCAGTGACTGTACACGATATTGCTCCTTTCTCTAGCACCGGAGCTTATCCCCACGAATCTGCGCAATTTTCTACTCCATGCTTTTTAATCAAAGATTCTAAAGGCTGGCTGTTATGGGATCTGGGTATGGGCGAGCAATACTTGGGACGTACCGTTGAGGATACGAAGCATGGAGTTTCTATCACGGCTAAAAAATCTTTAATTCAACAGTTGAAGGTACTTGGGCTGAGTCCTAATGATATTCGGTTTGTAGGTTTGTCGCATGCTCATTTTGACCATACAGGCAATGCCTCGTTGTTTCCAAATGCAGTGTGGTTAATAGAAGAGCAGGAATATGCATATGCTAATCGGAGTCCTTTGCCTTCATCCGTAGATAGCACTACAGCCATTACCTTAAAGCCCTATCATAAAATTTTATTGAAAGGAAACTATGATGTTTTTGGCGATGGAAAAGTAGAAATTTTATATACCCCTGGGCACACTCCAGGTCATGCTTCTTTAGAGATCCATTTGCCGCATACAGGCGTAGTCATTTTATCGGGAGACTTATACCACATGAGAAAATCTTATGTGCTAAAACAGATCCCATCTTTTAACACAGACCCTGCGCAAACAAAGGCGTCTATGGAAAAGGTAGATGCTATTTTGAAAAACTCAAAGGGGCGTTTGGTGATTCAGCACGATGCAAGCGATATCGCGGCGCTGCCACAGATCCCAAATTATTTAGATTAAGGGTGTACCTTATATTATCCATAGAAGAGTAACCCACATCTCTTAGTACAATGGTAATTTTTTATGGTATACTTCCTCCACCTTGAACAGCGGGGAGCACAACTGAATGGAAAACTTTCCTCATCATTGGCGCTATTATGTGCGCGCGGGTTTTGTCTGTTTTTTGGCATCGTTATTCTATTTATATGATTTTGTACTACAAGTAGCCCCTTCGGTTATCACCCATGATTTAATGGGCGAGCTGGGGTTGGGTGCTACGGGTTTAGGTATCATTTCGGCATTCTTTTTCTATGCTTACGCTCCGATGCAGATCCCCGCGGGTTTGTCTTACGATAAGTTCAGTCCACGCTATGTTATTGCGCTGGCTACAGCCATTTGTGCTTTAGGGGGGCTTTTCTTTAGCTTAGGGCATACGGCATTTGCACTCTGCGTAGGGCGATTTTTAACCGGCGCGGGCGCTGCTTTTTCTTTCATCGGTACTTTAGTGTTACTAACCCATTGGTTTCCCAAACGGTATTTTGCAGTATTGGCCGGTATCGTGCAATTTATGTCTAGTTTAGGTTCTATCTTAGGGCAAGCGCCTTTGGCCAGAGCGGTGCAGTCGAATGGCTGGCGTCCTTCCATTTTTACCATTTCTTGTATAGGTTTTGGCCTTGCACTCCTTATTTTACTGTGTGTACGTGATTATCCTGCTCATGCTACACAACGCGCAGTGCCTGCTAAAAAGTCACCGTCACGTAAACCCTTAGGATTTTTGTCTGTGGTTAAAGATTCCCAAACCTGGGCGATTGGTTTTTATTCGCTTATTATTTGGACGCCTGCCGTCATTTTTGCGGAGTTGTGGGGCGTGCCTTATTTAATGCAAGCTTACCATTACAGCGCCACTACGGTTTCTGGCCTCATGATGTGGTATTGGCTCGGCATGGGTATAGGCAGTCCGCTGGCTGGGTGGTTATCTAATATGCTCAAAACACGTAAGAAAATCTTGTTAGGCTGTTTAATTTTAGCTCTATTATCTGTTTATGTAGTGGTATATGGTCCTACTTTGTCATATGTGAGTTTAGCTATCTGGTTATTTATCTTTGGCATGGGGGCCGCTGGACAATCCTTGGCCTTTGCCGTGGTGCAGGATTGCAACAATCCTGCTACAGTAGGCACCGCTATAGGCATCAATAATATGTTTGTGGTGGTGAGCGGGGCTATTTTTCAACCTATTGCTAGTGTACTATTGTCGTCGGTATGGAATGGGCAAAAATTCCAGGGCGCGCCCGTATTTAGCGTGCAGAACTATCAAGTAGCACTGGGCGTTTTACCCGTTATATTTGTACTAGGCTGGTTTGTGGTGCATTTTTGGATTAAAGAGACCTTTACTGAGGATAATTTTGTTAGGGTAGCTGCGGATAATGATGCTGTAGAGGTTGTCGCCGGGACGCCTGTGCAAGAATTATGATGCAAACAACTGCCCGCACATGACGTATACTCATAGCAGTTGGTTCTATAGGGTAGAAGACTAGCCCTCGAGCACCAGGAGTGACGTACTCTGTCATATACTAGTGCGAGATGGGCGAAGGCAACAACACCTAAAAATCAAATGCAAAGAGTATGATTGGATAAAATAAGGAAAAATGTATGAGTGAGGCTGTTGCAGGGTTAAAAGGGGTTGTCGCCGGACAAACTGCTATTTGTACTGTAGGCCGTGAAGGTAATAGTTTGCATTACCGCGGTTATTCTATTGAAGATATGGTGGGGCGCGCTTGTTTTGAAGAAATCGCTTATTTGCTCATCTATGGCGAGTTGCCCAATGCCACCACATTAGCGCAATACCAAGATAAGCTAAAACAATTGCGTGTGTTGCCTAACGAGTTAAAGGCGGTATTAAAACTCATTCCTAGAAATGCGCACCCCATGGATGTACTAAAAGTAGGTTGTGCCTTCTTGGGAACACTAGAGCCGGAACACAACCCAGCACAACAACGGGACATTGCCGATCGCTTAATGGCCTTGTTTCCCTCTATGGTGATGTATTGGTACCAATGGCATCACTTAGGGAGAGAAATTGATACGCAAAGCGATGCCAATGGTATTGCCGCCCATTTCTTAGAATTATTATTGCAAAAAACACCCGAGCCTATGGTACATGAAGCGGTAGATCAGTCTCTCATTTTATACGCAGAGCATGAATTTAACGCCTCTACCTTTGCTGCGCGCGTAACGGCAGCCACTTTAACCGATTTTTATTCAGCAATTACTTCCGCCATAGGCACTTTGCGTGGTCCGTTGCACGGGGGTGCTAACGAAGCGGCTATGGCGCTTATAGAATGTTACGATTCTCCAGAAAAAGCGCGAGTGGGTTTACTGGAAAAATTAGCCCATAAAGAAAAAATTATGGGGTTTGGTCACGCTGTTTATAAGATACGCGATCCCCGTTCAGATATCATTAAAGGATGGGCGAAAAAACTAGGGGCATTACGCCATGACACGGTTATTTATCCGGTGTCTGAAGCCATAGAACAAACGATGCGTTCGGAAAAAAATATGTTTCCTAATCTAGACTTTTACAGTGCGGCAGCGTATCATTTTTGCCAAATCCCTACTTCATTATTTACGCCTATTTTTGTTTTTGCCCGTATTGCGGGTTGGTCTGCGCATGTGATAGAGCAAAGACAAAATAATAAAATTATTAGGCCCGGCGCAGAATATATCGGCCCTACGCCCAGAAATTTTATTGCGCTAGCTGATCGTTAAGGAAATTAGAATGAGTCATACAACTGTTACTGAAAATGAACGTCCCGATTTTGACGAAGAACTTAAAAAGATAGCGCAATATGTAATGAAAGCACATGAACCCTCCAAAGAGGCATTGGAAACAGCGCGCTACAATTTTATGGATAGTTTGGGTTGCGCATTATTGGCATTACGATATTCTGAGTGCCGTAAATTGCTAGGCCCCACTATTCCGGGAACGCAAGTCCCTTACGGCGCACGTGTACCAGGAACGCCTTATATCTTAGATCCCATTAAAGCTGCTTTTGACATAGGCGCGATGATCCGGTGGTTGGATTTTAACGATACTTGGTTAGCCGCGGAATGGGGACACCCTTCTGATAACATCGGCGGTATCTTAGCCGTAGCGGATTATATTTCCCAAAAGAATGCTTATTTAGGCTTGCCACCCTTAACGATGCACGATGTATTTATTGCAACGATCAAAGCGCATGAGATCCAAGGCATATTGGCATTGGAAAATGCCTTTAACCGCGTCGGTTTGGATCACGTTATTTTGGTGAAAGTAGCCACCGCAGCCGTAGTGACGCATATGCTAGGTGGCACCGAGGCTCATATTTTAAATGCGTTGTCATTGGCTTTTGTGGATGGACAAAGTCTCCGTACCTATAGACATGCGCCGAATACCGGTAGCCGTAAATCCTGGGCAGCGGGCGACGCGACGGCGCGTGGGGTGCAATTAGCTTTGATGGCGATGAAAGGCGAAATGGGTTATCCCAGTGCTTTAACCGCGCCGCGTTGGGGTTTTTATGATGTGCTGTTTGGCGGGGAATCTTTTAAAGTATCACGGCCTTATGGCAGCTATGTGATGGAAAATATTTTATTTAAAATTGCTTTTCCTGCTGAATTCCATTCCCAAACCGCAATTGAATGTGCATTTAAGTTGCATAATTTAGTTGCCGATAATTTAGGACAGATTGAAAAAATTGTTTTGACCACACAAGAGCCCGCTATTCGTATTATCAGCAAAACCGGGCCTTTGTATAACGCAGCGGACAGAGATCATTGTTTACAATACATGGTTGCTATCGGTTTATTGTTTGGCCGATTAACAGCGGATGATTTTGAAGATGAACGTGCCGCTGATCCGCGCATCGACACCTTGAGAGCACGGATGGAGGTAGTGGAAGATCCCCAATTTACTTTAGATTACTATGATGAAAATAAACGGGCTATAGGCAATGCCATACAAGTTTATTTTAAAGACGGTACCCATACGGATAAAATAGTGGTTGAATATCCGCTAGGCCATAGACGCCGTCGTGCAGAAGGTATTCCATTATTATTGCAAAAGTTTAAAAACAATTTATTAAGCGCATTTCCTCCTTTAAAAACAGAAGAAATCTATGCATTGAGCATGGATAAAAAGAAAATAGAAACAATGCCGGTCAATCATTTTATGGAAATAATCACCTGAGTGAAAGCGTTATTAACGGAAGTTCTCACTATTGCTAAGCGTGCTGGAGAGGCGATCTTGGCTATTTACCGTAGCCAAGAAAAAATTGTAGTGACGGTAAAAGAAGATGATACGCCTCTTACTCAAGCGGATTTAGCTGCGGATCAACTTATCACTACACAATTAAAGGCTTTAAGCCAGCATTATCCGATTTTATCTGAAGAAAGCATCGTGACAGACTTTGCCGAGCGGCAAACGTGGTCACACTATTGGTTAGTGGATCCGCTGGATGGTACACGGGAATTTCTTCATCGTACGGATGATTTTACGGTTAATATTGCTTTAATTGTCGAACAAAAACCCGTTCTAGGCGTAGTGCATGCGCCTGCGCACGGTATTTCTTATGTGGCTGCCCACGGTGTGGGGGTATTTAAAATTACAGCAGCGGGTGTATGGGAGCCGATCCACGTTCGCCCTAAACCGGATAAACCCACAGTTGTGGTAAGCCGATTTCACAATAGTGGTGGAACCGTGGCACAGCATTTGCAACATATGGGAGAATGTATTATTAGACCGGTAGGCAGTGCTTTAAAACCTTGTTTAATTGCTGAGGGGTTAGCGGATCTGTATCTACGTTTTGGCCCTACCTCCGAATGGGATACAGCGGCATCGCAATGTATTTTAGAATTAGCCGGTGGTCGCATGTTTGATTTATCTGGACAGGCTTTATGTTACAATACCAAGGATTCTTTGTTAAATCCTGCCTTTATGAGTGTGGGTGATACCAGTATAGATTGGTTGAATTATTTGCAGTTGTGAGATAATTACTTGCCCTTTTGAGCTAATTACGCTAGCAAGGAAATAGCCGTATCCATCATTGCGAGCAAGCGAGTCACTGAGTTACAATAGAATCTATGTACAGTGGTACTTACGGAATGATGGAATTGCACGAAACACTACGAGCGCAGTGTGGCAAAAAATACGAGCGAAAAGCGCGGCGAGCATTTTTGACGCACGTAGTGTGCCCGAAGGGCGAAGCACGAACGAAGTGCGGGCTGAGTCCATCCAGGAAAATGTTGAGATAAAAATGAATATCACTTACAACAAGTTAATAACAACAGGACACCTTATAAAACAGTGACTTTTACCCCTGGATTGCTTCGCCTAGTTCGCTGCGCTCACTGGCTCGCAATGACGAGCACGGCCGATGGTACTGAATAGTTACAATCTTTGTTTATTAGGAGACATACATGAAAAATCGAGTCGTGGTTACCGTTACCGGTGCTGCTGGGCAAATTAATTATGCTTTATTATTCAGAGTGGCTTCTGGTGCTATGTTTGGCGCCAATACCGAAGTTGAACTTCGTTTATTAGAATTAGAAGCGGCTATGCCTGCCTTAGAAGGTGTGGCAATGGAGCTAGACGACTGCGCGTTTCCTTTATTAAAAAAAGTTACCTGTACCTCTGATATTGCGACCGCAATGAAAGGCGCTAATTGGGTATTATTGGTCGGCGCGGTACCGCGTAAGGCGGGCATGGAACGTTCCGACTTACTAAAAATCAATGGTGGTATTTTCAAAGAGCAGGGTAAAGCGATCAATGATCATGCCGCAAACGATGTGCGTATTTTTGTAGTAGGTAATCCGTGTAATACCAATGCCTTGATCGCCATGCATTATGCGCCGGACGTTCCTAAGGATCGTTTTTATGCCATGACCATGCTCGATGAAAATCGTGCGCGTATGCAACTGGCTAAAAAAGCGGGAGTGGATGTCACGGCAATAGAGCGGCTGTACATTTGGGGTAACCATTCTTCAACGCAATATCCCGATTTTTATCATGCTACTATCCAGCAAAAGCCCGTGATAGAAGTCATACCCGATATGTCTTGGTTGCAACAAGATTTTATTGCCACGGTACAACAACGTGGTGCTGCTGTGATTAAAGCGCGCGGCGCTTCCTCTGCAGCATCGGCTGCGAATGCCATTGTGGATGCTGTGTATGATTTAGTACACGATACTATAGGCAGCAATGGTTATTCCATGGCGCGCGCGTCCTGTGGAGAATATGGTGTTGATGAAGGTTTAATCTTTTCCGTACCATGCCGTACAGAAAAAGGGCAATGCAAAGTCATAGAAGGAATTACTCAAAATGAATTTGGCAAAGAAAAGATAGCTCTTACCTTGAAGGAATTGCGTGATGAGAAACAAGCCGTGAAAGATCTGGGCCTGATATAGCCTCTTTCACTTCAAGATAAGATGAAACGTTTCTTGCGCAGGAGTATTGTTCTACCGTAGGGGCAACCCCCCGTGGTTGCCCTCTTTGGGCAGCACGGGGCCCTGCCCCTACGACAATGCTAAGGAATAGAATATCTCTGCTAGTACGAATCACATCTCATTGGCCTGGATATAGGTCATTAAAGGACAAGAATAATCTCTAGAAATGTTCATTTTTAGTCCAGATTGGGGCTGCCTACGGCCTTGCGGATTACTCCATAAAACAGTATGATAGCGCGACATTGGAGTATATATAATGATAGTTGTAGATCAAGTCTGCTTTAGGGCTAATCATTTGCCCGAACCTTGGACCTTAAACACCTATGAAAGTTTAGGCGGGTATAAAATTTGGCGCGATATTGTAAACAACAAAAGCGATCCAGCTGTTTTATTAGAACAAATCAAGGCTTCTTTTTTACGCGGCCGCGGCGGCGCGGGTTTTCCGACTGGCCTTAAATGGAGTTTTATTGCGCGCAATACACCAGGACAAAAATATGTAGTGTGTAATTCGGACGAAGGCGAGCCGGGCACGTGCAAAGATCGCGATATTTTGCGTTACAACCCGCATCAACTGATCGAAGGCATGGCGATAGCCGGTTATGTCATGGGCGCGACCGTAGGCTACAATTATATACGTGGCGAGTTTGCTGAGCCTATACACCGTTTTCACGATGCTTTAAAAGAAGCCTATGCCGCAGGGTTGTTAGGTAAAAATATTTTAAATTCCGGTTTCGATTTTGATCTATATCACCACATCGGCGCAGGAGCTTATATCTGTGGGGAAGAAACGGCTCTATTAGAATCTTTAGAAGGCAAACGTGGTCTTCCCCGTTTTAAGCCGCCGTTTCCCGCCAGTTATGGTTTATATGGTTGTCCTACTACTATCAACAATACTGAGACCTTTGCTTCAGTGCCCGTTATTTTAGAAAAAGGCGCCAATTGGTTTTTGGAAATGGGCAAGCCTAAAAATGGTGGCACGAAAATTTTCTGTGTGTCGGGGCACGTGAACCATCCAGGTAATTTTGAAGTACCTTTAGGCCTGCCGTTTAAAGATCTCTTAGAAATGGCGGGTGGAATGCGTAATGGCCATCGTTTAAAAGCCGTTATTCCCGGCGGCTCTTCGGCACCTATATTACCCGCAGATGTCATGATGAACTTAGATATGGATTTTGATAGCCTGGCACAAGCGGGTTCTATGCTAGGTTCCGGTGCTGTCATTATTATGGATGAAACCACGTGTATGGTGAAGGTATTAGCGCGCATAGCCCATTTCTATTTTGAAGAATCGTGCGGCCAATGTACGCCTTGCCGCGAGGGTACGGGGTGGATGTCTAGAATATTGCACCGTATTTTGCAGGGAGAAGGACGCAAAGAGCATTTAGCTTTATTGGACAATGTAGCAGAAAATATTATGGGACGTACCATTTGTGCCTTAGGCGATGCCGCGGCGATGCCGGTACGTAGTTTTATACAACATTTTCGCTCTGAATTTGAATATCATATAGAGCATGGCAAATGTAATCTAGCTGGACACCATCATGATTGATAATGATTTATCACACTATCTATACATACTGCGAAACGCAGATTTGGATGCAGGTTGCATGTTATTTCGAGGCGAAAAAGCGGAGTTTATATTGGACATAAATGAGTACTTTTCGCAGAGAAATAACGTGCAAGATGTGCCAAATCTGTGTTTCTCTTGGGAAGGGAGCGTACAGCTATCATGATTGAAATTGAAATTGATGGAAAAAAAGTACAAGCTGAACCGGGTAGCATGATTATAGAAGCTGCCGATAAATTAGGCATTAAGATCCCGCGCTTTTGCTATCATAAAAAACTATCTATAGCCGCCAATTGCCGTATGTGTTTAGTGGCGGTGGAAAAATCGAGAAAGCCATTGCCTGCGTGTGCAACGCCTATCACCGATGGCATGGTAGTCAATACGCAAACTGCCGAGGCACTTGCTGCACAAAAAGCAGTAATGGAATTCTTGTTGATCAACCATCCTCTAGATTGCCCCATTTGCGATCAAGGTGGGGAATGCGAATTGCAAGATCTTGCCATGGGTTACGGCAAGGATATCTCGCGTTTTACTGAAGGCAAACGCGTGGTTAAAGATAAAAATTTAGGATCCCTCATTGCCACTGACATGACGCGTTGTATTTTATGCACCCGGTGTGTACGTTTTGGCGAAGAAGTAGCGGGCATTGTTGAAATGGGGATGACGGGCCGTGGCGAAGCCAGTGAGATTGGAACCTATGTAGAGAAACATTTAATTTCGGAGGTATCGGGCAATATTATCGATTTATGTCCGGTAGGGGCTTTAACCTCTAAACCTTTTAGATTCAAGGCTCGCGCCTGGGAATTAGTGCAACATACCAGCATCGCCGCGCATGATCCCTTAGGGGCAAATATCTATATTCATACGCGTGGCAATGAAGTGATGCGTGTCGTGCCTAAAGAATGCGAGGCAATTAATGAGACTTGGGCTAGCGATCGCGATCGCTTTAGTTATACGGGCTTAAACAGCAGCGATAGATTATTACGACCCATGATCAAGGTGCATGGCCAGTGGCAAGAATGCGATTGGAGTATAGCATTGGCTACGGTGACCGAAAAATTACAAACTCTGTGCGAAACAGAAGGTGGCAATCGTATGGCTGCTATACTATCGCCCAATTTGAGCATTGAAGAACACTATTTAGCGCAAAAATATATGCGGGGCTTCGAGAGTCCGCACGTAGAACATAGGCTGCAACAAGTCGATGGTAAGCTTATTCCAGCAGCCCGGTTATCCTCTGACTTACAAGCTAAAATTGCCGATGTGGAAACGATGGACAGTATTTTCTTAGTGGGTTGTGATATACAACGGGAGGTGCCGCTATTAGGATTGCGCGTGCGTAAGGCAAGTTTACAAGGGGCAGCCATTGCCAGCTTAAACCCCGTAGACTTTACTTTTAATTTTGCCCAAAATGCAAAATGTATCCTCGACCCCCAA
>JAJNBM010000076.1 GCA_021156165.1 Gammaproteobacteria bacterium
GGTTTTTATTCGACATGATGATCCCTTATTCTAAATTATTCACGGGCAGCAATTTAATATGTTCTATCTCTATTATTTGCGTTCTCTAACACTAAGGTATTCATGAGAATTTTTCAAGACATTGAGGCGGTTTTATAACTATTTGGAATTAAAGTGAGCAGAAAATGGAGCGTAGCTTATTTTACAATAAACTTTTTATATATACGGGACCACATCTAAGATATTTTAGTTGATTGCTGAGGTCTAGCTGTGGCAGTTGTATGTGGATCCGCTGTCACAAATGTGCATTGGGTATTTGAGGCGCCGAATCCACAGGTCTCTGCTGGCGTTCCCTCTGTAGATGGCCAATAGGGATCCTGTCCAGCCTGCCAATTATTTCCATCGGCTTCTACATAGGTATAAGCGGGATTGGTGAGTAATACGGTTTTCTGTAGACCCACTAAATATTCACATTCTACCTCACCTGCCTGGGCTGACATAAGATCGGCGGATTGAAAAACAGGTTGCATAGCGTGAGAAGCCGCCCCATGGGGGTAAGATTGCACCCAGCCTCCCTCAGCACTGTAAGTTTGGCTATCGTCATCATATTGCAGTTGTGCTGGGCAAGCTGCCCGGATAGACATAAAATCATCACTTACATTGCCCGGATTTGACCCATTTGTTTGGATAATTCTTTCATCGCTAATGGCCAATACATCCGGCATACGCACCACCGGTTTGGCGCTCCAAGTTGACAGATCTTGTGCGGCAACATCTGGGTCGCTATAACGTGCAACTTCAGTACCCTCATATGGTGTATCCCAAACTACATTTACATTCACCCCATTCACCCAGAAACGACGTTGGGTGGTATAGTCGGCTGTGTAGGTTGAATTAAAACCGGCAGCCCAGGCCGTTCTTTTTTTGCTGGTCCAGATCCAATTTAAAGAACCGCCATAATTACTAAAAAGCGGTGAAACACTGGATTTTAAATCTAACTGTGTGCTAGGGCCTAATAATTGCTGTAATTCAGCATGACCGCCGACACCTTGCGCATTAGAGTCATTATGAATCTCATATTTGGTATCGTAATGTACTTGATCATAATCAACACCCAGCGTGAGCAAGCTATGTGACCATAAACTCATTGCTGTTTCCGCCGTAGTATTCATATCTCTCCCACCCGCAATACGTCTTTGGTCTAATAAATTGATGCCATTGTCCAAAATAACCGTCTTATCAGACAGTTGTTTACTAGCAGCCTGGGAATAATAACCGCCTATTTGTAAACTTTTAAAAGTGCTGCCCCCTAACCAATATTGATACGCTGCACCCATAGCACCTTGCTGCACCCATTGCCTAGTATCGCCACTTAAATAATCAAAATCTAAGGCTTCAGTTAAATATTCCCCTGTTATTTTAATTCTATTTTTCTCATTTAAGGCATAGCCGTAGGTACCATTCGCACGAAAAACTCTAGCTCCCCCAGCCAACTCTATATCGGCAGCATTGGTATCATTAAACTTAAACAAGGTATTGGTGTCAATAATTAAACCCAATAGGCTATCTTGGTTTACAGACAGATTAAAAGGTTTTGTATTTTTAACGCCTTCATCGCTGTTATCGGCGTTAAAAGAGGGTATATCTGGATTCATTATCGTATTAGTGTCTTTTGGTGTATCAGCACATGCTATGCCCACAAAAAAAACAGTTAGTACGAATGATGCTCTGTAAAAAAATGTGCTATCACTTCTCATTTCCCTATGTCCTACGAAAAGGGATATATTATTAACCGTGCATTATATCACTAAAACAATATATCCTACGCCATTATTCCATTATTCTATTCATCCCCCTTTGGATAAGCACGCTCTTTTAGGACCGCACCTACTAACAAAGGGGGAGCATAGACTCTTACACCACTTCTTTCACCCAAGAAAATACTTTGGGTGCATTAAGGTATAGTTAAATTAAAACGAGTTTACAAGGTTTTTCCCCTTATTTTAATCGGTGTTAATATTACGTTAATATATCTCTTTTCTATTTCAAGGCGCGGGAGTGGATGGGACCTTTTAGGCTAGATGCCGTCATTGGTACTGTGACTTTTTTTAGGTTAGGATCATGGCGCTATTGGCGGCTTTTAGTTCAAATAGTTATTATGAAAAGTGGTTCTTTTTTTAAAGCACATATTATTAAACTGAGACTGTAAAAATGGAACTAAATCCCCAAAGGATTCATTCAAAGCATAAACCATTTTTCCATTATACTGAACGACCGAATTAATTGAGAGAAGCCCTAGCTCTGGATTTTTAAGGGGTGCTACAAGGTATGGAGGCAACAATGGCAGGATGCGAGTCCTATGAATATCTATGAGGGGTGAAATGAGTCTAATTGGCGAAAGTAAAGACTTTGACTCCAATATTGCACGTGAACAAATGGAAAAAGAAGTGCGTAAAAAATCGTAATTATCTTCTGTTGTCAATAAAGATGGGAATGATTCTTATTCACATTAAAGCCAACAAAGAATTTGTTCTATGAAATAGGGCAGAATTCCTTATCAACTTTCTTTATCATTGACATTTTGTTCCTATTTTTGTAAGGTATATTTTTTAATAGGTTAATTTTCATAAGGATGTGTGTCGTTTGAGGAAGATTGTAAACCGCAGGTTGGCTAAGCTATCGGTTAATTACAAGGTTATTTTGTCTCTACTTATTTTTTATTTTTTGGGGGAAGTTTGTTTTGCTGTTGTAACAGATGCTAATAGTCGGTCTGGTGCTGTACAAAACATTGAAATTTCCAGTCCCCAGCAGAGTAAAGGCATAAGCTCTTCTGTTCAGCAAGATACACTTTTAGGTCTTGTGGGGCAATTGAAATCTTTTTTTAGTTGGAGTGAAGATAAAGCTGTTGCATTGGAGTTAGACGGTGGTCCTCGGGTATTTCGCGGCAATGGCACCTATGGATTTGCCTTGGACGATAATACTCGCGTCAAGTTAACAGCGGAGTATTTAAGGGAATCCTTAGATTTTGATTTTTACAGTGGCGATACAATGCAGTGGGTGCAACAAGGGGCAGTGGGTGCATCCTATGAGTATCTATTAAAGGGCGGGGTCATTAAGAATGTGGCTGTGGGAGGGCATTATTCACATGCACAAAGTAAGGATTTGCCGAATATAATGATTCCGGAATCGAATGGAGGCTATTTGATCGATCAAAGGCGCATAGCCGGAGGCAATGATTTGAATGGCAATGCGGAAGCAGCCATACAATTGTGGAAAGATGGAGTAGTGGCCTTAGGTCCAGATTACGATCAGGTACATTACAATACCAAATATGAAATTCAAGATGGGCAAAACGCGCAAGGGCTTGGTGGCCATATACGTTTAGAAC
>JAJNBM010000046.1 GCA_021156165.1 Gammaproteobacteria bacterium
GCTATACATTTATTAGCGATCCATTTCACTTCTTCCCGTAATTTGCCGCAGCCTACGATGGCGATCATCGGCGGCACTATCATGGGATTAGCGTAGCGGCCTGCAAATACGCCAAAATTAGACAAAGAAATGGTAGCCCCTTGTAGATCGGCGCTCGGAATACTACGTGTACGCACTTCTTCTTTATAGCGATTGATCAAGGTGCGCAGTGCGTTTTTATCCAATTTTTCAGCGGCTTTAATCACCGGTACGAATAAGCCGTCGCCTGAGTCCATGGCAATGCCTAAATGAACCGTATCCAACAATTGCCTAGAGCCGCTTTTACCATCAAAATGGCCATTCAATGCAGGCTCTTGCTTACACGCATAGGCAATGGCACGTATGATGCGCGCGGTAATGTCGTTATTTTCTGTCCAATCGCCTATGTCCGCATCATCGACTATAGTCACTGCCGCGATTTCTTGATGCGATACGGCCATGGCTTGTGCCATAGAACGTCTTACGCCGCGCAAGGGTTCATAGCCTACAGGCGGTGCCGTTTTAGCGGAATTATGTGTGCTGGGGATGGTGTGCGACTGAATCCCGTGCAAAATATCGTCTAAGGTCACTTCACCTTGCATGCCACTGGCTTTAATGTGTGTAAGATCTATATTTAATTTTTTAGCTATTAAACGCACTACGGGCAGAGCGCGCGTGATTTTATCTTGCGCAGTTGTGGGTGTAATGCCCATGGCGCTTTCTTCTAATACGGTATCGCCCACTATAATATTGCCTGCAACAGTAGCGCCACTTTGCTGCGGCTGTTTAGGTTTCTCAGTTGTTATAGACTTTTCGGCCTCGCCTTCAAAGGTGACTAAAGCATCACCCGTGTTGATGATATCGCCGACTGCGCCATGCAATTGGGCGATAACGCCATCGAAAGGAGCGGGCACTTCCACTACAGCCTTAGCCGTTTCCATAGAGACTAAAGGCTGATCCATCTTGACGTGATCGCCTACAGCCACATGCCATTCGTGTATTTCGGCATCCGGTAAACCTTCGCCTAAATCAGGTAAACGAAATGTTTTCATGAGAACTCCAACGTTAGGTTAACAGCATGAATTATCTGAGCCACACTAGGGATATAGCTGTTTTCAAGTTTAAAATAGGGCATCGTAGTATCATAGCCGGTAACACGCTGGATGGGAGCGAGCAAAGAAAATAAGGCTTTTTCGCCGATTTGAGCGGCAATTTCTGCACCTACACCGCCGCTACGCGCCGCTTCATGCACGATAACACAACGCCCTGTTTTATTCACTGAATTCACGAGGGTAGCGGTATCTAAGGGTTTAATACTGGCTACGTCGATGACTTCCGCAGTCACTCCCATTTGCGCTAAGGTGTCGGCGGCTTGTTGCGTTTCATGCATGCTGGCCCCCCAACTGATTAAAGTAACGTCGCTGCCTTCGCGCAGCACAAAGGCTTTTTCTAAGGGTAGGGCAACGCCATTATCGGGCACTTCTTGCTTGACTAAACGATAAATGCGTTTAGGTTCTAAAAAAATAATAGGATCGGGTGAGCGTATCGCGGCTAACAACAAACCATAGGCGCGCGCTGGGCTAGAAGGAATCACGACTTGTAATCCCGGGATATGAGCGTATAAAGCCTCAGTGCTTTCGGAATGATGCTCTGGGGCGTGTATACCGCCACCAAAGGGCATACGGAATACAGCGGGGCAGTGCAGACGTCCGCGAGTACGATTCCGTAAACGTGCGGCATGATTTAAGATATTATCTAGCCCCGGATAACTAAAGCCCATGAATTGAAATTCAGCCACGGGTCTTAAGCCTTGTGCCGCCATACCTATGGTTAGACCGGCGATCATCGATTCCGCCAAGGGGGTATCCATGACGCGGTTAGCGCCGAAACGCGCTTGTAAGCCATCGGTAGCGCGAAAGACACCGCCATTGAGGCCTACGTCTTCGCCTAATACCAGAACATTCTCATCGTGCGCCAATTCATAAGCCAGTGCTTGAGTTACGGCTTCCACCAAAGTGATTTTAGTCATGAGGGCTGCCCCCAAATTGTAATAAAGTAGCGCGCTGTTCTTTTAAAGCTTCAGGCCATTCAGCATACATGTAGTCGATCATATCGGTGACGGGGGCTGGCTTAATACTGAGATAGATATCTACGTCTTTATCAATGTCTTTTCTGCATTCTAATAATAGAGCCTCTTCTTTACTGTCATCCCACACTTTTTGAGCCGTTAAATAAGCCCGCAAACGCACTAAAGGTTCTACTTGCCAAGCCATATCTAATTCTTCTTTTGGCCTATAACGATTGGCATCGTCGGCGGTGGTGTGATCACATAATCGATAAGTGATGGCTTCAATGAGCGTAGGGCCGCCGCCGCTGCGCGCTTTTTCTAAAGCAAGGCGCATACGTTCATGCACAGCAATTGCATCGTTGCCATCGACTTGTTCACCGCTAAAACCGGCGGCAATAGCTTTCTGGGCGATGGTTTGACAGTGTGTTTGTTGCTCTCTAGAGACGGAAATAGCCCATTGGTTATTATTTACGACAAATACCACGGGCAAATTCCAAGCCCCCGCTACATTGAGGGCTTCATAAAAATCACCCTCAGATGTGCCTCCTTCGCCAATAGTAGTGACCACGGCGCGTTTTTGTTGGCGATACTTGATTGCTGTAGCAACTCCTGTAGCAATGACACTCTGGCTGGCAATAGGCACACAAATAGGAAAATCTTCAGCGTTGTCAAAATCACTGCCACGTTCATCTCCCCCCCAATATTGCAAAATTTTATGAAAAGCTACGCCGCGTTGGTATTGCGCGCCATAATCGCGATAATAAGGAACTAATACATCGTCCGCGTACATAGCATGCCCCATGGCAACACCTATTGCTTCTTGGCCCAGTGTACTGGCATAAGTGCCCAATTTGCCTACGCGTTGTAAGTTGATCGCTCTGCCATCAAACATACGCAGCAAATGCATTAAGCGATACAATTCCAGCAAAGCGTTGTTGTCTAAACCCTTAGGCAATGGCTGACACAACGTGCCATCAGGTTTCAAATATTGGTAATATTCAATAGCGAAATTGGCAATAGTCATAGAATATCCTCGCGTATATTAGCGTAAGCGTTCTTCAGCAATGCTATTGGCGATACTATTGGTGGGTTGATTGAGTTTATCAGCTCGCTCACAAATAGTGTAAATCACATCGTAAATTTCTTCGATATGCTGTGCTGCTTTAGCATCGGAGTGATGAAAATATTTAGCAGCGGCATGAATGATGCCGCCACCGTTAATAGCATAATCGGGCGCATAAATAATGCCGCGATCGCGGAGCATTTGGCCGTGATATTCTTTGGCTAGCTGGTTATTGGCACCGCCCGCAACAATCGGCGCTTTGAGCTCAGGGATGGTAGTGTCATTGAGAATGGCACCTAAGGCGCAAGGTGAAAAAATATCGCAGTCTAATGTATGAATGCTATGGTAATCCACAATGGCAGCGCCAAATTCGCGTTTGCACCGTTCCACCGCTTCCACGTTAATATCGGCCACGGTTAAAACAGCGCCTGCTCCGTGCAGATGCTGAGCCAAGAGATATCCTACAGCACCTACCCCTTGAATGGCGATGTGTAAGCCTTTTAGATCGTCTTTTTTGAATTTGTATTTGGCCACTGCTTGTATGCCTCGAAAAACGCCTTCAGCAGTAGAGGGCGCCGGATCCCCTTCACCGCCATGTTCCCCCATATTGGTTTTTGAACCTACATATGGGGTGATTTCAGAGATAATGTCCATGTCTGTTAGGGTAGTACCGCTATCTAGGGCAGTGATGTAACGGCCCCCTAGCTCTTGTACAAACTGGCCAAAAGCACGGAACAGCGCGGGGCGATCCGTTAAATTGTCTGGCTTCATAATGACGGCTTTACCGCCCCCTACGGGCAGCCCTGCAATAGCGGTTTTATAACTCATACCCTTGGCTAAACGCATGGCGTCGATAATGGCTTCCTGTGAGGAATCGTAATGAATAAATCTACAGCCGCCTAAAGCCGGGCCGCGTTTGGTACTGTGTATCGCAATGATGGCTTGGAGGCCGGTTGCGGTATCGACTTTATAATGAATGTCGCCAAAGCCTTCGGTTTTTAGCCTATCAAAGATATCGAATGCCGCTGCGGTTTGGTTCATTTCTAATACAGTCATGATCTATTCCTCTAGTACTTAAGGTGGCTACAGAGTACCAGAAAATAGAAATAAGTAAATGGTATGTTGCGCTTTTTAAGTACAACAAGACATAAAAATCGGGCTAAACCTACCCACTATTGTGCATTTTTAAGCGTTATATTATTTTAGGCCTTATAGAACTTTTGGTGGCAAATATGCTGGATAAAATCATTTCAGGTGGACAAACCGGTGTCGATACGGCGGCGCTGGATGCCGCTATAGCATTGGATATTCCTCATGGCGGATGGTGTCCTAAAGGGCGGCTGCGTGAAGGTGGAATTATCCCTTCAAAATATAACCTGCAGGAAACAGACAGCAGCGATTATAGTGAAAGAACTAAGCTGAATATACGTAATTCCGATGGCACTTTAATTTTTTTGCCGCGGGATAAAGAGATTAGCGATGGAACTTGGTTGACGATTGACGAGGCTAAAGAAAAAAATAAACTTTATTTAATTATTGATGGTTTTGAAGAGGATCAGTTAGTAAAGGTTAAACAATGGCTAGAGGTGAAGGCTATAAAAGTGCTTAACGTAGCAGGTCCTAGAGAGTCACAATGTAGGGGTATTTATGCGCAGTGTTATGCTTTTCTTTGCAAAGCGTTCCAGTTAGGTGCCAAACCGGTAAGTGCTCCCACATTGAGATAGCTGCCAGAATTAAATAGAGCGACGAACTGTCGTAGGGACAGCCCCTGTAGATGCCTTATTCTAAATACCCTTACCCTATACCCTATAAGAGGGTAATTATCCTAAACCCATTCATAGATCACCAATGCCGATAAATCGCATTGTTGGCAAGTTGTCCCGCAAGGTAAGCGTAGATTTTTTTTCCGAACTAACCCTTTGTGTAAGTAGAAACACAATTGCGCTTCTACATCCTCTGTAGTACAACTGCAGGCACTGGCCAATGCAGTAAGTGACAGCCGTTTCTTAGCCGATAAGGTGTCACGAATGTGTTGTAATAGACTCATACCGTGCCCCCTAAGATCTTAAAATGCGGCCGCTTTGCCCAATGTTTTAGGCCTAAAAATCCTAACCATTGTGTTAATACGATGCCTATAATCCAAGCCAAAGCCGATAACGGTGTGATAAAAATCTGGGTGCTCTGATAAAAAATAACGGCCACCACATAAGCGATATCAAAGCTCCATAGGGTTGCAAGCCACGCATACTGTTTACCAATCTCGCGGTTCAATACGCCCATGGTAGAAATACAGGGGATGTACAACAATACAAATAAGAGATAGCTAAAAGCAGCGGCGCTGTTACCAAAAGCGTGTTGCATACGCATCATGGCGCTGCTATTCATGGCATGATCGGCTTCATTGGCGGTAAAAGGATTTAGTTTTTGTGGCGAAAATAAATCATCTATGCCGCTTAGAGTAGTGGTTAGGGCCGCCTTTAATGCTGTGGCCAAGTTGAACTGAGTAGTATCTGGCACGGTATTTTCTTGGCTATATAGGGTGTTTAAACTACCAACGACCACTTCTTTAGCCATAGTACCTGTGATTAAACTCACACTGGCGGGCCAATTATCGTGTTGTATGCCCATGGGCGCTAATATCGGCGTTATGGTTTTACCCACCCACGATAACGGCGTTGTGTTGTCATTTAAATGAATGCTGTTTAAACCGCCAATTAAGATGCATACGGGTACAATCATACGTCCCGCGCGCAACATAAAGCCGCGCAAACGCTGCCAAGTCAGTAACCATAATGTACGTAAGTGTGGGGTGTGATAGATGGGTAGTTCTTGAATGAAGGGGCTAGGGTGGCGATGAAATATCGTTTTTTGTAAAATGAAACCGGTTAACATTGCCACTAAAATACCGATGACATACAGCGCAAAAATAACAAATCCGCCATGCTGAGGGAAAAAGGCGCTGGCGAAAACTACAAAAATAGCTAAGCGAGCGCCACAGGACATAAAAGGTGCCATTAAAGCGGTGACGATGCGATCGCGAGTGGAATCTAGAGTGCGTGTGGCCATAATAGAGGGCACATTGCAACCAAAGCCTACAATCAGTGGAATAAATGATTTCCCGGGCAGTCCTACGGCTTGCATGAGTCTATCCATGACAAAAGCAGCGCGCGCCATGTAGCCAGAATCTTCTAAAAAGGCCATGAACAAAAACATAAGCCCTATTTGCGGAATAAAGCCTAAAACGGTATTAACGCCTACGCCTAAACCGTGGGCAAAAATAGTGGTCAACCAACTGGGGATGCCCCATTGTGCGCCCCAATACATCGGACCGTCGATCAATAAGGCGCTGGAGCTTAAGTCGAACAAGGGCTGTAATAAACCACCCAGATTCATCGACAATTCAAACATCAAATACATGATTCCTAGAAATAGGGGAATGCCTAAGTAGCGATGCATCACGATTTTATCGATATGCTCGGTGAAGGTTTTGGCCATGGTGGTAGGTGCAGCAACGCAACTGTCATACACCTTTTGGATAGTCGCATAGCGTTCTTGCGCTAATAACACATCGCTTGCTTCATTTTCTTTTTGTTCTAGCAGAATAATAAGTTGTTCGATACCTTCTTTTTGTGGCTGAGTTTCTAACCATTGCCGCGTTAATACATCTTTTTCCAGTAGAGACAGTGCGCACCACAGCGGTTCAGGGTGCCTTTGACAGAGATCGACTAGAGATTGAAAATAGGGAAGGTGCGTGTTTATAACTGGCTTACGCACCGCGGTTTTCATAGTGGCAATGGTTTTTTTTAAGGTGCCTAAGCTCTGTTTTTGAGTCAAGCTAATGGCAATTACGGGCAGCCCTAAGTGGTGTGATAATTTGTCGGTATCAATGCGTAAACGCCGCTTGTAAGCGATATCCATCATATTTAATACGAGTATGCACGGTACGCCTAAGGCCGATAATTGCAAAGTTAAATATAAATTGCGTTTTAAATTGGCGGCATCGACAATGTTGATCAAGATGTCCGTTTGTCTGCTTAATAAAAAGTCCATCGCGATGCGTTCATCCAGGCTGTGATCCGCTTGTGCCACGGTTAAGGAATAAATACCGGGTAAGTCGGTCACGTTAAAATCAGTATTCGCATAATGAAAGGAACCGATTTTTTTTTCCACAGTAACACCCGGCCAATTGCCAATTTTTTGCTTGGAGCCAGTTAACTTGTTAAAGAGGGTTGTCTTGCCGCAATTAGGGTTGCCAGCAATGGCAATACGCACGGTCATGTGACCACCTTTAATTGTAGCGGTGCCAATTCCTGAGCGCGTAGGCTGACGGCAGTGTCTTGAATAATGATGTGCAGCATATCCCCTAAAGGGGCCTTACGAATGACTTTAAACCGGGCACCCGGCACAAAACCCATCGCCAATAGCTTGAGCCTATAGCCCTTGTCTATTAAATTGTCTAATTTTTCAATGACGTATGAGTTGCCTGGTTGTAACATAGCGGCACACCTTTATTTGTTGAAGTCTTACGGCCATTATATCAAAAGGCAAAGGGAATGTAAATGCAAATGAGAATCATTATCATCTTGACGAGTAGAGAAATGTTTTTTATTATACTGGTGAATAGGCCAATTGCGGGCTAACGAAAAAACAGGCAACAGGGCAGAGAGTTATTTATAGTCACCATATTGCCTATCATTTTGCTAGGTTATGCTTTTTCAACCGGGATAGTGCAAGACTTTTTGGTCGATTCGGGCTTCTTAGGTAACACCACCCATAACATACCTTTTTTAAAAGAGGCTTTGGCTTTGTCGACATCCACTGTATCCGGTAATAGGACGCTGCGTTCATAACTGCCGTAGCTGATTTCTCGCATTCTATAGTTTTTGCTTTTATCTTGTTTAGAAGTGGTTTTTTCGCCTTTAATAGTTAGAACGTTATTGTTTATAGAAACCTGAACATCTTCTTCTCCCATGCCTGGCATTTCTGCCTCAACCTTAAATTGATCCTCACTATCCACGATATCAATAGCAGGGTGCAATAAGATATTTTCAAAGCGTTCAGTAGGAAAATTAAATGGCTCAAACCAACCATAAAATTCACTCATTGCATTGTCCAGTGCATTTTGCAATGGCCAAAAAGGGTTATGTTTGGGGGGGCTAGCAGAAACTAGAACATTTTTCTTTGTGCTTAATAAGTTCATGATCTGATCTCCTGTTAAAATAGTATCTCTTAAGTGCGCAATAAAATTGTACCACAAAAAAATTGCTTCAATGAGGAAAAAAACTGGCGTGAATATTTTAAGAAAATTCGCATTTTTAATTTGTACGTAGAATTATGCGAAGAAGATAAAAATATTTTTTCCTTGCTTTGATTAGGGAAGTGAATATGTTGCTAGCGTTGTGGTGAGTATTAGTAAGTTGTGTTATGATCAATCCTCAGTTATTAACCGCGTAAATAAGAGGAGACATCGACATGAAACCATTATCAGTCATAGATTGGGTTGCCTTTATTCTAGTGGTCATTGGAGCGCTGAATTGGGGTTTAGTGGGTTTTTTAAAATTTAACTTAGTAGCGGCAATTTTAGGCGATATGACATTCCTTTCAAGAATTGTCTATAGTTTAGTGGGTATTGCCGCTGTCTATATGGCAATATTCGCTTCGAAAATAACTAAAAAGAGTGTTTAGCTCGGCATAATTGAACTTGAACTCTAATTCAATTAAGCGTTGAGGAGCTACCTATTCCTTTTAACCGTAGCTCCTTACTCATTTGGCTAAAAAAGAGAAATTAAATCTTAAGATCGCGTTAATACGAATACACTGCAGGAAGCAATTTTTGTAAGACAAACTTTTCGAAAGAAGTAATTGCGAAATTGCTTACATTATGCGTTAGTAGCGAATATGTATATTGCTCAGCGATGGCAGCATAGGATTATCTAACCTAATATGCGCGATTGCTTAGAAAGCATAGTTTTTGGTAAAACGGTGGCGCCTAGCCTTGGCAGCACTTTTTGAAGTGTAGCTGCTATACGGCAATCCGTAATAAAAAAATCTATAGCCCTGCATCTTTATCGGCGTTTTCTTCGCTCAATTGGAGATAACGGAATAGACGCTCGTCGATAAGGCCTTCTCTAAATTTACGTTCGGCGTCGATTAACAACGGTTGGCCATATTCTTTTAATAATCTGCGCGTAGTGGCGGTGACTTCTTCTAAAGGCGATTCTAATAAAATGTCGCGCACGTTATCGTTGAAAACCAGGAATTCGCGCAAGGGAGTGCGTTTCCCATCCACCGTAGGTACTAACCGTTGCCAGATAATCAAACGCACTGTTTCAATGATATCCATCGCGCGACCATGGCGTTCATCGGCAGGAAAAGTGGTGATTAAGCGACGCATCACTTCCGCGACGCCATTGCTGTGTAAAGTAGTGTAAACGGGATGGCCCGTTAATGCCGCTTCCATCACTGCGGCGATCGTTTCCTGATCGCGTGCTTCGCCTACTAAGATAAGGCGAGGTTTACGCCTTAAGGCATTGCGTACGCCCGCAGCAAAACTAGGTAAATGGCGCGGGATTTCCGACTGGCTAACAATCGAAGTGGGTTTGGTTATGCTATCGAATACAAACTCTATAGGGGATTCGTAGGTTAATACCTTGCGATGGCTGTCTTCCTGTTCAACGATATGACGAATAATGGCAGCGAGCAAAGTACTTTTACCGGAACCCGTCGCACCCGTAACATACACTACCCCTTCATCGGGGGTGAGAGCGGCTAAGAGCTTGTCGCCTATATTGAGTTGTTCGACGGTAGGGGGTAAGCCTGGAATGGTACGCAAGGTGATCTGTATGCCATCATGGCCATCGACTAAACAACCGCTGCCATTCACGCGAAAACGATAACGCTCAGTACGCGTAGGCCGTACTTCATAATGGGTATCCACATCGCGGCCGCTTAATAATTGCGTGGTGCCATTTGGGCCATAAATATGATTTAACATATCGCTGACTTCAGCGTTATTCAGAACCCGCCGCGTTAATTTATGTAACTCACCGTGAATTTCAGCAAAAACGGGTTCATTGGTTTGAAAGGTAATATCCGAGGCACCTAATTTGTAGCAGTGTACGATAGCCAGATCCATTTCTTCTGGCGTGAAACGTTGCGGCTCTTGTTTTAACAAGTACTTAGACATACGCTTAGATACCCCCTCATTAGGCGCCGAGCTTACCATAAGCATAGCTGGAATGTAACACTTTGCACTCTTTTTAAACGCCAATATTACAAGTATTAAATTTTTATGTTAATTTAAAAGGATATGCCTTAATCTAATCTCTACTGCGGTTCTCTCACCGCAGGCGTCCAAGTTTTACTTTCAGTATTCAGTTGTGGCACTGCCGTGATGCGTAGCACGGAATCATTGATGGTCAGATCATCGCCGCCGCCAGTAATGCCGAGATTTGCCTTGGCAACAAAAGGTGCGCTGATCATTTTTTGGTTGTAGAGCGAACGATACAAGGCCATGCCGATATAATCGCGTGTTAAGCGATTTAAATTATCGGCAAAGATATTATTGGCTTGCGTAGTTCCTTCATCCCAACCTTTTTGTACATATAGTTTCCATTCCGCCACTTCGGCGGCATTTTTAGGCAATAAAGTTTTATCCGGCACATCGGGTTTCTTATAACTCATCCATAAATAATCACGCCAAGTAGGAGGAGCTGTCACAAAATGGGCTTGTGATACGATAGAGTAGGTTCTATCGGCTACGCGTATGGTGTGAGGATCTTGCAAGTTGAAGGTATTGTCACCCTCAGTCAATACAGGAGGCAGTACATTGTGGCTTAACATCATGAGGTTAAAGTTGAAAATTTGATCTAAACGAGGTGCTTGAGTTTTGAATACGCCATTTAAATCTCGGCTGCGTTTGGCCAAAGCACCTTGGGCTCCCACAGTGAGTGCAGCTTGATGCAAGCCCGCCAAGCGCATAGAATTAATGGTGTCTGAGCCTTCACTTTTTTCCATTTTAACTTGCCGTAAGACGCGCAATTGGGCTAGATCAGTGGTATCGGCGTTTATAGGATAAACGGCAGTATCGTACTGAGGGGCGCAAGCGGATAGAAGTACGCTCGCCAACAAAGGGCTAAATACACTGTGGAGTACTGACTTAAATCGTTTAATTGTTAGCATAAAGCAGCTCAATCACCTTAGAGCGTGGAAAAACGACAATATCGGCACGATCACCGCATTGGTAACCTGCATCGCGTAAAATTTGACCTAATGGGATATCCTTCGCATTGATACTTACCAAGATAGGAATCGCGGGCGAAACACCCGAAACACGTAATTTATAGCCTGCTGCTTTGGCAATTTGTGTAACCAAAGGTTCTATCGGTCCAGACCAATTCATGCTGGTTAAATTGGACATTCCATAATCGCTCGGATCAGGGGCACTGTAATGTTTGGGCTTTGGATTAGTGGCTTCTTGGTTTTCAGCCAAACTTTGTAGAGATTTACTGACGCTATCTGCTGCTTCGGCCAATTTTTCTTCCGCAGGATCTACTTTTGGGCTTTTAGGGAGGAGGGTATTGGTATTCTGTGCAGGTAACGTGCAAGCTGTAAGACTAATGCCTAAGATCAGTAAACCGAGATAAATTCGCATATTATTTAACCTTAAAAGCGCCCTCTAACTCAAATTACTTTATCATAATGCCATATGGATGTATACTCAATACAGGGTTTCATAAAAGTATGGAGTGTTACTAAAACCAGATGAGAATAATTAAATCGATCGGTCGCATATGTCCGCAGAGATTGAGTTTTCGGCGAGGTCCCGAGTCCTCGAGCGCCAGGAGTGTAGTACTCTACATGACTGGTGCGAGATGGGGGAAGGCA
>JAJNBM010000077.1 GCA_021156165.1 Gammaproteobacteria bacterium
GGTGAAACCCTGTTAGAAATATTGGCGGAACGGCATTTTCCCATTGCGGAGCTTTATCCTTTGGCCAGCGAGCGTTCCCAAGGAGAAAGTATTATATTCGGTAGAAAGCCGTTGCTGGTCGAAAATGTAGCTCAATTTGATTTCAACACAGTAGACTTGGCTTTCTTTATGGCAAGCAATGCTGTCGCTTTGGAGTACGCTCCACGTGCAGCGGAGGCGGGTTGTATCGTCATCGATAATAGTTCGGCATTTCGTTATGATGCGGATGTGCCGTTAATTGTGCCTGAAGTGAATAGCAATGCTATAGAAGAGTATAGACAGCGTAATATTATTGCCAATCCTAATTGTTCCACCATACAGATGGCAGTAGCCTTAAAACCGATATACGATGCGGTGGGCATAGCGCGCATTAATGTGACCACCTATCAATCCGTATCAGGTGCAGGGCGCGGTGGATTAGAGGAATTGGCACAACAAACACAGCAGGTTCTGAATGCACAACCCTTAGGGCAGAATGTATTTTCGCGGCAAATAGCCTTTAACGTGATTCCGCAAATTGATCCTTTTCAAGACAACGGCTATACCCGCGAAGAAATGAAAATGGTATGGGAAACACAGAAAATTTTTGCCGACGACAGTATTTTGGTGAATCCAACGGCAGTGCGTGTGCCTGTATTCTTTGGACATTCTGAAGCAATTAATATTGAAACACGTGCTAAAATTTCTGCGTCAGAAGTGTATGATCTGATGCGAAATGCGCCGGGAATTATTGTTACAGATCCTTTAGAGAATGATAAATACCCAACCCCGGTTATGAAAAAAACACTAAAGGATGCTGTGTATGTGGGGCGTATCCGCGAGGATATATCGCATCCGCACGGCATCAATTTATGGGTTGTTGCCGATAATGTGCGCAAGGGCGCCGCTTTAAACGCGGTAGAGATTGCCGAGTTGTTGCTTTAATGAAATAATTTACCAATAAAAAACAACAAACTATAAATAAGAAATCAAAAACATTAACCCTTTTTATAATATTCTGCTACAATTAACTGACAAGCTTTTTGGTAAGTGCGCGCTAGGCACGTGTTTTTCTAAAAGCGTATGGTGGTTATAATTTAAGCAATATAATAATATCCAGAGGATTACAAGCAGCTTTAATAGGCACGCAGGAGCGATAGGCAGAACTGAGTGACTGTAATGTAAAAGTCACCATAAGATTAATACAAGGAAGTAATAATTGCAGCTTGAAATGCTAGGGGCATATAGCGAAGGATAGGGCGGTGACTAGCCTCACCATTAATAGTAAAAATTTTATACAGGGATTAAGGATTATGACAGCACGTAAAGCCTCTACAAATCACAAAAATCAAATTTTTGAACAGGCACGACAACTTATGCGTATGCAAGGGTATAACCGTACCTCCATTGCAGACATCGCACAAGGTTGTGGTTTAAGTAAAGCAAGTATTTATCACCATATATCTGAGAAAAAAGATTTGGTGGGAATAGCAATGCGCGATGTGAAAAAATTCTTTAAAGAGAATTGCTTTGATTTAATTGACGATAAGCAGTTGCCCAGCAGCAAGAAAATCGATTTGCTTTTCACTACCTTGGGTCAATATCTGGCAGAGTACCACGGTGGTTGTTTGGTGCATAATTTGGTACATGAGTTGGTAGACTCACAGCCCGAGTTTTTGAATTTATTTCAAGACTATTTTTCCATGTGGCTAGATGCTATTACTCATATCTTTCAAAAATCATATGCGCCCGAAACAGCGCGTACTTTAGCCGAAGATATGGTTGCCCAAATAGGGGGTGCCATTATGATGGACCGTCTCTATCGTACGGATAAATATCTGCAGCGTGTGAAGACACTCATGATTTCTTATGTGGCAGAAAAAGAGAAAGAAGCCGCTACTGCTTAGTGTAATGAGGGGTATATGCTCGGTTGATGTTTTACGCATGCCGGGTGTATACCACCAAAGCCGTCATTGCGAGCTTGCGAAGCAATCCAGCGGTAAAATCACTAAGTTTATAATTTGCTACTTTGTTGGTTAGTCTTATTGTAAACTTGGCTTTATTTCCTTGCTCATATTTTCCTGGATTGCTTCACAAGCTCGCAATGACAATTCTGCTGGATTTAACCTATTCACCGTACCCATAGAGGCCCCTTCTTTTTTGACGTTGCCTATCCTTGCGTCACCACCACGGTATCTTTTGTTGCCGCTACTTGTCTAAAATGTCCCGCTTGTTCTGCAAAAGCAGCGAGTTCTTTACGGCGTACAAACACATACAGAGGGACTTTTTGTTGCCAGAGCTGCCAAAATGCTTTTTCTTCGATCAGTCGATTTTTCTGCGCTGCGTCTTGCGTCGGCGCGTAAGACAATTCGCTGCTCCAATTATCGCCATGGATTTTGCTCCAATGATAAACTACACGCACAGTCTGTTGGCTATATAGAGGCAAGTCTTGAAAATAAGTATGGTAACTGACGATGGCCAAAGGAGCGATATTTTTGGGCAAAGCGTTTACCAGCGGACGTACACTACGCATGTTTTTGATCGGCAGGTATTGTAGTGTATAAGCCGTAATAAGGGATAATACTATTAAAATTAAGACGATGGCCTTAAATAGTTTCTTTTGTAAACCCGTTTGCACCATTGCCATGGCAGTTAAAATAGCCAGTGGTGCAAAAATAGGTAAAATATAACCTACCAATTTAGAGCTGGGGATGGAAAAGAAAATCAGCACTACCAGTGCCCAGATGGCTAAATAAATAATGACATACCTTCGTAAGTGGGGTTCCAGGCTATTGTCCTCCTCGACTGAGGGTCGGGGATCCAGTTTCAAATAAAGCCATTTTAAATGACGGCATAAGAAATAAGTCCAAGGGAAAAAACCAGCGATAACGATGGCAATATAAAACCACCATGGAGCGACGTTGTTAAACCCTGAACCAGCAAAGCGTTGAAATTGTTGTTGATAAAAGAAAAAGCGTAGAAAATCTGGGTTGCGCTGACTGACCACGATCAGCCAAGGTAGGCAAATCGCTGCAAATAAAATAAGGCCTAAGGGCAACTGCAATTTTTTGATAGCGGACCATTGCCGCGTGCTTACGATCCACAGCCCCATAATGGCTGCCGGAAAAGCTAAACCAATTAATCCTTTGGTGAGAAAAGCTAAGCCGCCGCAGATGTAAGCGGCAAACAACCACGATTTCTTTTCCTGTAAAATGCCCACTAGCAGTGACAAAATGCTTGCATTTAACCATACCGCCACT
>JAJNBM010000047.1 GCA_021156165.1 Gammaproteobacteria bacterium
GGTGATTCAAGTTGAAAAAATGCATTTACCCGCTGTCTTAGAACAATTAAAGCTACATGAATTAGCCCATTGCAGTCATGTGATTGGTGAATTAGCCATTAACGAAGTCATTTCATTTTACCATGGCGGTAAAAAGATATTGGAAGAACATAGAGTTGCTTGGCAGAGTGCATGGAGTGAAGTAAGTTTTCGCATGCAAGCGCTGCGTGATAATCCACTTTGTGCCAAAGAAGAATTCTCTCGTATCGCGCTGTTAAACGATCCTGGCCTATACAGCTCACCGGGCTTTGATTTTAAGGAAAATATTTTAGCTCCTTATTTAGACTTTGGTATTAAACCCAAAGTAGCCATTTTGCGCGAAGTGGGTGTGAATGGCCAGATAGAAATGGCAGCGGCGTTCATGCAAGCAGGTTTTATTGCCGTCGATGTGCATATGTCAGATATTATCAGTCAGCGCATACGCTTAGACGATTTTAAAGTGCTGGCCATTTGCGGTGGATTTTCCTTTGGCGACGTTTTAGGTGCTGGCCGGGGTTGGAGTGAAGCGATTTTGATGAATGACACTTTAAAAGAAACCTTTAGTCGCTTTTTCAATCGTGGGGATACTTTAACTTTAGGTGTGTGCAATGGTTGCCAGATGTTATCGCAATTAGCAGACATTATTCCTGGCGCTGAAGGCTTCCCCCATTTTGTAGCCAATCAATCACAGCAATTTGAAGCCCGTGTGGTAATGGTCGAAGTGACCAATAGTCCTGCGGTTTTATTAAAGGATATGGCGGGTTCGCGTTTGCCTATAGTGGTATCGCACGGGGAAGGCTTGGCGCAATGGCCAGATGTAGCCTTAAAAGATAAAGCTTTAACCGCATTACGTTATTTAGATCAGCTAGGCAATGCGACCACGCGCTATCCATTTAATCCTAATGGCAGTGTAGGTGGTGCTACGGCCTTTAGTTCTAGCGATGGTCGTGTGCTGATCATGATGCCGCATCCCGAACGTTGTTATCGCGCTTGGCAGTGTTCGTGGCGCGCATCCGAATGGACCGAATACACACCATGGCAAAGGTTATTTGCCAATGCGAGAGTGTGGTTGGGATAGAAAAGCAAAATTTCAGTCCAGCATAGAAAAAGGAATTGCCCAGAATTTATCTCCAAATGATAAACATTTATCTCCATTATATAGGACTATACCACTTAGCCAGTTTTTATCAGTTAAATCAGCCAGTTTTCTTAATCCTCGAAAATCTTGGTTAAATATCGTATGGCTTGCTTTAACTTCAATGCCAATAATTTTACGTGCGTGATTCTCGAGAATAAAGTCAACTTCCACTTTGTCCTTGTCACGATAATAATAAATATTCCACGGTTCTTCTGTGAAGGAGATCGTCTTTAATAATTCGCCATACACCCAGGTTTCTAATAATGCACCAAAATCTGATTTATTCCATTCAACGCTTTCTATTGTAACTCGATTAAGACTTGCCAATAGGCCACTATCTAAAAAATGAATTTTTGGCGTTTTAAGAATTCGGTTTAAAGCATTGCCATGCCAAGGTTTTAATTGATGTACTAAAAATAAAGTTTCAAGTAAACCAATATATTTTTGTGCTGTTTTAGAGTCTAAATTTAATTGCCCGCCAATTTGAGTGAAATTAGTTAATTTCCCTGATTGTTGTGCAAGAACCTCTAAAAGCCTTGGCATCTCAACCAATTTTTCGATCGATGAGATATCTTTTATATCCCGTTCTACGATTGCTTTAATATAAGATTTAGCCCATGCACTCCGTCTAGCTAGATCTGGTCGCATTAACATCTCTGGATATCCACCTGTAAGTACCCGAGAAATAATTTCTAACTGCTCTGAAGGTACCTGTTGTGGCCAAGATTGATTTTTGGCGTAGCTTAAAAAAAGACTTTCTCGACGCCCCATTTCCGCAAGAGATAGCGGTAATAAAGTTAATATTTCCATACGCCCAGCCAAACTATCACCGATTTTGGGCAAAGTCAGAAGATTGGCTGATCCAGTTAATAAAAAACGTCCTGGCTGCCTATGTTGATCTACTGAGAGCTTAATTGCGCGTAGTAATTCTGGTGCTCGTTGAATTTCATCTATAATGGCTTTGTCTATCCCCTGAATAAAACCTACAGGATCTTGTTTTGCAGCATTAAGTATATTGTCATCATCTAAAGTGTAATAGGATAAAGAAGGCGAGTATTCCTTAACCAATGTTGTTTTTCCAGATTGTCGAGGCCCATTAATCAATACTACAGGTGTATCTTTCATCGCAATTTCTAAACGGCTTTTAAGCTTTCTGGGATAATCATTTTTATTCACTTTCAAGGGGTTCTCCTGTGCCGTTTATGCCCAAAAAGAGCGTCTAAATTGGGATACATCCTCGTCCAAAATGGAAAATTATTTCGACCATTATGGATTGTATGTCCGTCTATTATGGAATATAGCACCGTCTAAAATGGAATGCAAATGAACTTTTTTAGGGTCTGAGCAGCTTCCCACATCTAACCTGTTGATTTTAATAATAAATTTTAGATTAGGCGTAAATTATTAAGAAGATTAATTTGAGATATTATCCAAATTTTCCATAGAAAGGCAGCTTATTTTATACTTTCAATTCATCTGCATGGTCAAAAAAGAGTGGGGACTATGCTACACTCTGCATTTAGCCGTGAGCACTTAAAGAGCAAAGAAGCATTTTTTAGTTTGTAAAAACAGAGTTTTGCCAAGAAAGAGGTACAGAAATGATGACTTTAACAGAGCAATTACCCTCCCCATGAAAATTTATGTAGACGCGGACGCTTGTCCTAAAGCCGTAAAGGAAATTTTATATAAAGCCGCCATACGCTGTGATTGTGAACTGATATTAGTGGCCAATCAACCCTTGACGGTGCGTCGGCATCCCTTGATACGTACGGTACAAGTAGGTAGTGGTTTTGATGTGGCAGATAGTTATATTGTCGCTATAGTAGAGGCGGGTGATTTAGTTATCACTGCTGATATTCCGTTAGCAAGCCTAGTCGTCGCTAAGCATGTAGCGGCATTGAATCCGCGCGGGGAAATGTACACCAAAGCCAATATCAGCAATCGTCTTGCCAGTAGAGACTTAATGGATGAATTGCGTTCTAGCGGCGTTTTAACGGGCGGGCCAGCAAAGATTAATCCAGCCCATTTACGGGAGTTTGCCAATGCGTTAGATCGCTATTTGGCGAAGAATAGGTAAGATCCCATTTGGGGTATTCTAGAAATTCGGATACCGTTTTAAGCCGCATCGCAGGGCAAACCTTGTGTTGTCTCGCAGATTCAGCTACCATTCTAAGCCTGAGGACAATATAAAAGGTGCCTCGTTGAAGAATAACCATCCATGTTTTAGGAGTATACAATGAGCGCAGAAGGTAAAAGTTTAACTCATCAAGGAGATTACTCATTATCTTTTGCTTCTATTCAAGACGATTTTAACCAAATAGCACAAAGATTAAATGCAAATCCAGATGAACAGAAAAAACAACAATTAGTAGAGATCTTGAAGCGATTGTCAGAGTTTGAGTTGGGCCGCTTTATTATTAAGAATAGCGGCGGTTTTAATGGCTATTGGACATACTATGTTATCCTGGGTTTTAAGGATAGCAAAGCTGCAGTTACAAATCCACTCGAGAATTTTATTATTCACAAAGCGCCTATAGTTTTAGCTACTCGACAGAGGTTTGCTATTTTTCAAAAGCTACTACATGAAAATATTAAAGCCAATAGCGTCGTATGTTCAGTTCCTTGCGGTCTGATGGCGGATTTGTTAACTTTAGAATTACCCCATACAGTAACCGATGTGAGATTTGTTGGTATTGATCTAGATGCAATCTCTATAAAATTAGCAAAAGAGTTAGCTGAGAGATATGGGGCCAAAAATCACTGTGGCTTTTTTGAGCGTGATGCATGGAATATGCCAGATATGAAAGAAAAATTTAATATTTTAACTTCTAATGGCTTGAATATTTATGAAAAAGACAATGATAAGGTTGTCAGCCTATATAAAAGTTTCTATCACTCATTAGCGAAAGGCGGTACCTTTATTGGTAGCGCATTATCATGCCCACCAACAATGGGGGAAAAATCAGAATGGGATATGTGTAAGATTAATTTAGAAAATTTAAATATGCAAAAAATGTTGTTTTTAGATATTTTACAATCTACATGGAGTCACTTTAGATCTTCCAAAGAGACAAGTGAGCAGTTAGCAGCCGCAGGTTTTACAAATATTGAGTTTTACTGGGATGATGCTAAGATGTTCTATAGTTTTACCGCAACAAAGCCCGCTATGTAACATGGATGAAGAAAGATATCCAACAGAACTATTGTGAGCGCTAACTCTCTTCCGAAAATAAAAATCGTTTCATTTCTTTTTCTAAAAGTTTCTTGGCCTCTGGTTCTAATAAATTGAGTCTATATTCATTGATCAACATGGTTTGATGCCCTAACCATTGTTGCCATGCGGTTTTTGAAATTTCATTAAAAATGCGCTCGCCCAAAGGACCTGGAAAAGGTGGCAAGGCTAAGCCTTCAGCGGTAGTGCCTAGTTTAATACAGTGTACGGTTCTAGTCATGATAATACCTCTTAAATAATTTTTGGATAGGGGCGGGAAAGCCCAAAGATGTTAATGTGGATAGCGCGGTCCATGTACCCAGTGTAGCACGATCGGGGTGCGGTTTACCAACAACGCATTTTACAGGATGTATGTGTATCTGCAGTGCAAAGTGCGTTAACACATGTTTAATAGGTGCTAAGCTAGGTTGCACCGTATATTTCTTGATGTGGTGCTGTGTACACCACGGTAATACAGCTTCTTTTTCCATTACTTCTGGCAAACACCACAAACCACCCCAAATACCGCTGTCGGGTCGTTTGTGTAAGAAGATTTGCTGTAGATTATTTTCCAATAAAATCAAATGCACATCGCGCTTAGGCTTTTCCTTTTTTGCTTTTTTAGCTGGAAAATCAAGAACGCGATTTAAGCGATGCGCCTTGCATAAAGATTGCAGAGGACACTCACCGCAACGGGGCTGCTGTCGCGTGCACAGCGTTGCGCCTAAGTCCATAATCGCTTGCGTGTAATCGCCAACCCGCTCGCTTGGGGTTAATTTTTCTGCGATTGCCCACAAAGTATCCATGACCGTTTTATCCGTCGGTGAGCCCGACACAGCATGTACTCGGCTTAAAACGCGTTTAACGTTACCGTCTAAAATAACGGCTTTGTTGCCAAAAGCGATTGCTATGATAGCACCTGCGGTAGAACGCCCTATGCCGGGTAGTTGTTGTAATTCTTCTACCGTACGCGGGAAACGGCCGTTATAGTCTTGATAAATGATTTGTGCCGCGCGGTGTAAATTGCGTGCGCGTGCATAATATCCTAAGCCCGCCCATAATTGTAATACTGCATCGATGTCAGCCGTGGCAAGGGTTTTAATATTAGGAAAACGGGTAATAAAACGATGAAAATAATCTATGACGGTTTTAACCTGCGTTTGCTGTAGCATGATTTCGGATAACCAAACGCGGTAAGCGGTTTTTTGTTTTTGCCAAGGCAAATCGTGGCGGCCAAATTGGTCAAACCAGTGTAATAATTTGGTGGAGAAAGCTTTTGTCATGGTTCTATCTTCCTACCTTTCGCAAGGGCAATTCCCTGTGGTTGCTCATATGAGGGTAGGCACAGGGGCCTGCCCCTACGGCAGATCTTTCAATCAGTGTAGAATAATCAAGCCGCGCACTCTTTTAAGGGTATTGCCCAACTGATCTTCTACCTTAGTTCGGATCAACGCGCCCTGGTTTAGCTGAATTTTGGGATCAGCCCAAGGACCGTGGATGGTCAAGGGAATGTCTTGTTTCAACCACTGTGATAAGCCATTGACTTGTTCCAATACGCTGGCATCCGGACGTAACATGACTTGATAATCGAGTGTTTGCGTTACTAAGTTTAAGCTGCCATTGCCCTTTGCGGATAACAAGGGTGAAATTAATTTTAGGTTGGGGTTATTGGCCACACCATTGCGGATTGTAAAATCGCCGGTGAGGGCGCTAAAACCATTGCCGGTGGAAAGAGTGTGTTTATTACCCGCAAGATTTAACAAACCTAAAATATTAGTCATGTCTAAATGGGCCCAACTGCCTTTATTAAGGGCGATAGAGATAGTGCCATTCAAATTGGCCAAACGCTGTTGCTGGCTTTGACCTTGAGTGCTGAGGCTTCCTTTAACGTCTAACAAGCCTGTCACAGAAGGTTTCATTCCTAAATATTGCTGCAACAAAGTCAGATCTAAATGAGACAAAGTGCCTTCTAGGCTGAGTTTGCGCGTTGTGTCTAGACTCAAGGCAACCTTCCCTTGATAAAGGCCTTGCAACGTGGTAACTGTAAAGGGACTTAAGCTTATAGACTGATCCGCGTAATGCAGCTGGCCGCTGATATTATCCAAGGCTAGAGTGTCATACAGCAAATGTTGAATGTGCAATTGGCTATCCAAACTGAAAGCCGTACTGTTATTTTGAGATACGACACTTGGGCTGGAAACGGTACTAGGCGATTGTATTGCAGGCGCATTGTTTTTCGCAACCGGTGTCACGGTTTTAGATGAACTGTTTGTGGACCAATGCACTGTATCGGCATTGAGTACGGAATTTAAATGGTGTTGTTTAAAATTATACGTTGCTGAACCTGTGAGGGTATCGCCATTTAATTTTAAGTTAAAAGATGGCACATCCATTTCTTGTTGGTTTGCCGCCAGCGTCAATACACCCTGCAGGGTTCTTATAGGAGAATTATCTGCATCTGTTAATAAATACAGGGTACTGGCAGCATCTTCATCGCCTACAGTAAGTTGACCTTGCCACTGGGTGCTTGCGGACGTTTTTTCAGCATTAAGATGCCCTTGTATGGTTAAGGTATTGATGCTTGCTTGCAAATCGTCAGTACGGATACTCTGCTTGGCGGTATCGAAAACCACAGTACTGCTCAGCGACAGTGGCAATGTGTTACCATTGTTCACCATTCTAGCAGCCATATCTATAGGTATGGTTTTTACGCTGGAACTTGAGTCTAAATTTTTTATCGTGAAATGATCTAGATAAAGCGTTGTATTAGGGCGTACGCTTTCTAATACGCCATGCAGCGTTACATTGTTTAGGGTAATGCTTTTAACAGCAAAGCCAATGGATTTTTTTGTGCTCGGTGGCGGGATATTCCGTAAAGGTGTGTTTTTGGCAGTAACAGGGGGAGCAGAATTCTTTTTCAGGGCTTGGAGGCTATCGCCTTGTAACGTTAGATCTAATCCATCTAGGGTAATATCGTCAATGATCAGTTTTTTTTCCGTGAGGAGGGGCCAGAGTGAGAGATGGGCTTTTAAGGTTTGAATACGAATATCGGTGGAATCTTTTTGCGGATCCGTAGGTTGCAAAGACAGTTGCTCTACAGTAATATGGGCGCGCGGAAAAATATGCCAACTGAGTTTACCGTCTACACGCAGAACTAGGCCCGTTTTTTGTTGGATTTGATGGCTCAAAGGCGTAACTAAAGTATTGGGATTAAACCAATAGCGTAGGGCCAGCGCAGCCAAAAGTGCAAGCAGGAGCAAACTAGAGAAAATGATAGATAAAGTTAATATTATTTTACGCATAAAAATACCAATAATGGAGCGGGTGATGGGAATCGAACCCACGCTATCAGCTTGGGAAGCTGAAGTTCTACCATTGAACTACACCCGCTAAAATGCTAAGGGCCTGATTTTAACATACACAGCTATTTTACAAAAGGCAGTCTGTTGAATAGGATGTTGAAATAAGGTACAATTTTAATTTTGGATAGGGTACGTCTCGCGATGTGCCCTTCTGCTATAATAATAGCGAGAGGTATTGATGAAGTATTTAACCAGTGTTTCTGAACAAGAACTGTCGGCCTGTCTGGCACAAGCATCCCATAGTGTGACAATCCAGCAAAAAAAATGGCGCTTGCAAGTCATTGCTTTTTTTTGTGCTATAGCCTTATTAGGCAGTATGGTGTTGGTGCAAACGGGTGTATTCTTCCCTACAGTATGGGCTGCCCATAGCCGCATCGTTATGATTGCTGTATTGGTGGCGTTTGTAGTCATTATTTTTACCTCGGCGTTTGTGAATTCTCATTTACATAGCGTTTCTTCTGAAATTAAACACGAGCAAAACGATACCCACCTCGTTAATTATAATATCGATTTAAATGAAGAAGGTATACGTGTGAGCGCTGCTTCTGAAAAATCACAAGAAAACACGCAGTATTTTTGGGCGGCTATCAAAAAAGTATACCTTTTTAATAATGGTATTATGATTTTGGGCTATGCCAAAAAGGCAAAAGCATCCATATTATTGCCTTTTAACGGAGCAGCATTACAACCCACGATGCAACGTGTAGTGGATGAAATGCGTATGCATTTACCTCCAAGTATTTTTGTAAGTGGACATTTTTAGAAAATTAAGGGGAATTGCTCCTTCCTGATAACTACTCGACCTTCGCCAGGACGAACTCAGTGGTAGCGAGCAGTTATATCTAGCAATTACAATAATAATGCATCTTACTTTATTGCCTATACGCCGCGCCATGCAACGTATTCAATCCTTTGAGCAACACCAAAGCCTGATTCAGTTGATAATCCTGAGTAGGATCAGGGATTGTGCTGGGCAATGGTTTTTCAGGAGCAGTTGCATTTTTATCGTTATCACTATTGCTTAAATGCTTTGCCAAGTCGGCTTCTTTAACATCTAATACGCTATTGGTTTTGGAATCACTGATATCCAATTCATTGACTTCAATATCGGGTGTGATGCCTTTGGCTTGAATAGAACGGCCATGGGGGGTGTAATACAGAGCCGTGGTGATTTTAATGCCATGTTGATCATCTAATGGCAATACAGTTTGCACGGAGCCTTTACCAAAAGAAGTTTCACCCATAATAATAGCGCGGTTATGATCTTGTAAAGCGCCCGCGACAATTTCTGCGGCGGAAGCAGAGCCTCCATTGATAAGTACGATCATGGGAATGCCATTGATGAGATCCACCCCATCGGCATTGGCTTTCAGTGCACTGTTTGCCGAGCGCCCTTTGGTGTAAACAATCAATTTGTTTTTCCCCAATTTAGCGCTATTTAAAAAATCGTTGCTGACGGCTATGGCGGAGTCTAATAAACCGCCGGGATTATTGCGTAAGTCTAAAATAAAGCCTTTAAGCGGCTTTTTATTTTCTTGTTGTAGATTTTTGATGGCGGTGGCCAAGTCAGCCGCAGTAGGGGCTTGAAATTGTGATATGCGTACATAAGCATAGCCAGGGGCCAATAGTTTACTCTTGACACTTTGCGTGCGTATGACATCGCGCACAATTTTAAACTGCAGAGGGGCTTTGGCACCTTTACGAAGGATAGTAAGTTCAACGACTGATCCTTTAGGGCCGCGCATCAATTTCACGGCATCGGTTAAGCTTAGACCATCTAAGGGTTGATTGTTAATTTTAACAATTAAATCGCCTGGCTTTAATCCAGCCTTCGCAGCGGGCGTATCGTCTATAGGGGTGACCACTCGTACCCACTCATTATCCGTATCTACTTCTATACCTACTCCACCAAATTCTCCTTGCGTAGCGGATTGTAATTCGGCGTAATCGTTTATATCTAAATAGGTAGAATGCGGATCCAGTCCGGCTAACATGCCACGAATCGCATTTTCAAATAGGACTTTATCATCCACCGGCTCAACGTAATACTGTTTAATGTCTTGAATAGCGGCGGTAAAGCGATCGATGTCCGCTACCGGAACGTCATCCGGTATTGCGGTTTTGGCAGGCTGCGTTGCCCACACTGTGAGGGGGATGAGCCCTATAAATAACCCTAGTAGGAGTATTTTAACGCGCAAATAAGAGACTTGCATAATCCAATTCCAATTCTATGTTCCTGTGCCTAATCTATTGTAATGTGCCTTTACACCATTGTTCCGGATCCACGGGATCCCCTTGATGCCGTATTTCGAAGTATAGACTGCTTTTGTCATATCCGCCTGTGCTGCCTGCTCTGGCTATTATTTGGCCAAAAGAGATGTTGTCTCCAGTTTTGACCATCAGGGCATCGTTGCGGCCATACAGGCTCATATAATCTTGGCCATGGTCTATTATCACCAATAAACCGAAGCCTTTTAGCCAATCGGCAAAAATAACGCGTCCCGGGTAGATAGCGCGCACCGGTGTGTTTTGCGGTGTGTCGATCAATACGCCGCTCCACTGCAAATTACTCTCTTCTACGGATGAGCCGAAATGTTCGACGATGGTGCCACTTAAGGGCCAAGGTAAGCGGCCACGCAATGTGGGAAAAGAAAATGGTGGTAGGGTAGTGATGGCGGGTTGGGTCTTTAATTGCTGTACTAATCCTTCTAGAGTGCGACGATTTTGTTGTAAAGCATTTAAGCGATCAGTTTTGGCGGTGAGCGTATCGTTTATAGCGGTGATTAATTTCTGTCTTTGTAATTGTTGTTGCTTTAAATCGCGCACTAAATCTTGTTCCTGTAACCGTATGTTTTGTAATTGCGCTTTTCTTTGTTCTAGATGCTGTTGTAATTCTAATAATTGGTCTAGGTTATCTTTTACTTTTTTCATCGAAGTGACTTTATCTTCATTAAGCAGCCGAAAGTATTGCATCATGCGTTGCAAGTCGTTAGGCGCTTCTGTATTTAAGATAAGTTTTACGGCACTGTCTTGTCCAAATTCATAGGCGTTACGCATTTCTTTCCCTAAATCGGCTTCTTCTTGTAATAAGTTATTCTGTAGAATGCTGATTTGTTGGTTTAAACGTGCAATGCTATTTTGCAGTTGTGACATTTTTTTTTCTAGTTGGGAAATGGAAATTAAAAAATGGTTCATTTTGATTTCAGTTGCTTGTAAATCATTCTGAGCTGTTTTATAAGAATCCTTATCCTGGGCGATACTTTGTTTCAGCGACTCTATCTCGTTTTTAATATGGGAAAGTTTATTGTTTTGATTATCTGCAAAAACAGTAGTTATGAATGAGGCCATTATAATAAAGGATAATATTTTTCTTTTACGAGCTGTTATTGAGAGCGTGGTGTAAACAGAAGCGCAATAGCCGTCATTGCGAGCGGACGAGCGCCACCGACTCCAGCGAAGCAATCCAGGAAAATGTTGGAGGATAAAAAGATAGGCTATTTGCAACGGGGTGAATAAAAAAATGAGATACTTATAAATTGGGGATTTTAACTCCTGGATTGCTTCGCCACTCGCTGGCGCTCGCAGCTCGCAATGACGGCGGAGAGAGAATAAATCGTTACAAAAAAGTTGCATCTTCATTTCCTATGATTGGATATCTAATAATACTTTCCCCGTCATCGCTTTGGGTACAGGTAATTTAAATAAGCGTAATATAGTGGGCGCAATGTCGGCTAGAATTCCTTCGGGATACAAAAATTGTCCGCGTTTCCCTACATACAGTAAAGGTACGGGATTAATGGTATGCGCGGTATGGGGTTGTAGGGTAACTTCATCATACATGCATTCGGCATTGCCATGATCGGCGGTTATCAGCAGTTCACCATCGCATTTTTCTATAGCAGCGGTGATTTTCCCAATGGCGCCATCTACAGCTTCAATCGCTTTTACCGCGGCAGCAAAATCACCGCTATGGCCAACCATGTCAGCATTGGCATAATTACATAAAATAAAATCGTATTGTTGGCTGTTAATAGCATCCACCAGAGCATCCGTGAGTAGAGTGGCGCTCATTTCAGGTTGGAGATCGTAAGTAGCCACTTTAGGCGACGCAATTAATTGCCGTGTCTCACCGGCATAAGGCTCTTCTATGCCGCCATTAAAGAAGAAAGTAACATGGGCGTACTTCTCGGT
>JAJNBM010000005.1 GCA_021156165.1 Gammaproteobacteria bacterium
AACTTTTCCTTTTTTAATCCGGTATTATAATGTGCACTTTGTGGACAATAGCCACAATCCTCTGGGCAGGCGCCGGTTTTGATATTGGCTAAAGTACAAAACTCCATATCCCCTGGTGTGAAATTTTGCTTATGCACTATATAGGCTTGATAAACGAGCTCAAAAAAAGGTTGTTCCATTAGAGCGAGACATTTTTGTTCATTCCACAGCAATTTGGTCATTCTTATTTCCTATTAAAGATTGTTGCCGCGGATAATAACTGCTAAGATTCATTTAGTCAACTAATTTTATATTTAAGGTTTACTAATGGATACCGATACATTGCTACAACTTGACCAAAATTTAAACTGGCATCCCTGCGCCCAGATGAAAGACTATGAAACTTTTAAGCCATTGGTTATAAAAAGTGCTTATGGCAGTTATATAGAACTTACCAATGGTAAAAAAATTATCGATGCTATCTCCAGCTGGTGGTGCAAATCCTTAGGGCATAATCATCCCCAGCTCAAAGAAGCCTTAGTGAAGCAAATGGAGAAATTTGAACATGTGCTTTTTGCCCATACTACCCACGATATCATCGTGCAATTGGCGCAAAAATTAACGGCGCTATCCCCCAATTTAAATAAAGTTTTTTATGCTGGAGATGGTTCATCAGCAGTAGAAATCGCTTTAAAAATGAGTGTGCATGCACGAGCGCTGCAAAACCAAAAGAATCGCCAGCAATTTATTGCGCTTAAAAACGGTTATCATGGCGAAACCGTGGGTGCTTTGAGTGTGAGTGATTTGGGGCTGTATAAACAACCTTATACCTCTATACTATTTAGTCCTATTTTTATTGAAGCGGCATACGTAGACAATCTGGACGACCCCCTGTGGAAGGATGCCAGTGCACATTGGTTAAAAACAGAAAAAATATTAGAACCGTATGCAGATACCACCACTGCTATTATTATAGAGCCTATAGTACAAGGTGCTGCCGGTATGAAAATCTATAGCGCCGATTTTCTATCGCGCTTGGCTTCCTGGGCAAAACACCATGGTATACACATCATTGCCGATGAAATTATGACTGGTATAGGCCGTACTGGCAAAATGCTCGCCTGTGAATATGCCCATATGGAAGCTGACTTTGTCTGCCTATCTAAAGGTCTAACTTCTGGATGGCTGCCCTTTAGTGTGGTTTTAACCAGTAATGCAATTTACAACCTATTTTATGATGATTACGACCGTGGCAAAGCATTTTTACATTCACACACTTATTCTGGAAATGCCTTAGGCGCAAGCTTAGCATTAGCCACACTCAAGATTATAGAAGCAGATACTCTATGCGCCAGAGCGTGTGAATTGCAAACTATGCTTTATGCACATATGCAAGAAATTGCCGATAAGACTCAACTATTACATAAAGTACGCGCCATAGGCGCCATTGTTGCCGCTGATTTTGTCTGGGGTCATAATGAAAAACTCAATCAGCTTTTAGCACAACGTGCCGCAGAAATGGGCGCCTTAATACGACCCATAGCGAATATGCTTTACTGGCTACCGCCGCTGAATATCCCGCTACAAACTTTAGTGAATTTAAAGAACATCACGTTGCAAGCATTGCAGCAGATGCGCTCTCATATCTCTTTAGAATGATAATACAGCCAGCCAATTGTTCGAAGAAGTCATCTATGCGTATTATAGTGCGCTTTTTAAGTAATACATAAGAAATTACGGTATGGGTGAACAAGATATCAATAGGTTAGCCATTCGCTCTAGAGCCCCAACCATTGGGTTTAAGACGAAAAATCGCTATCATACTTATTATTTTCTAAACATTATCAGAAAAACCACGGCTATTAGTTTGTAAGCCGTTGAAAATTTTAAGGTTCACTACCTTATTGATAAATTTTCTCGTCCATACATAATGGATATAAACTCTAAATTATAAATACAATTTGCTATTTTACCGAACAGAACTATACTCAGATAGTGTTCTTTTTTGTAACAATTTCAATACAAGGAGTATTAAAATGAAACCGATTCAAAATCAAAGACAAAATCAAAATATTGCAGGAAAACCACAAGATCCCACCAGAAACTTTGGACAACCACTGGAAAAAAAACCAATGGAAAGCAATAAGAAACCAATGGATAATAAAAGCTCTGGGAAATGTAGCAAACCAGAAGACAGGAGCTGCGAGAAATTTGGTAGATCACAAGACCAGCACTCGAGAAAGCACTAGGAGAAATAAGACTTAAAATAATTAGGACTAGCAGTAAATGCTCCTAAATTAGAATAAGTCTGCATCTGTTCCTGTTTTCAGTATTCAATTAAATTGGTTACTGAAAATGGGAACTTTATTGTGCTACTCTATGTTCTACATTCCAGTGGGATAAGCAGCGAAATCGATAACGCCGCTCTGCCGTATACCCTGAAAGGCTTTGGCATATTCTTCCAACACTTTAACCGAATAAGCTAAACGCTCACGAATACGCGTGTCATTTTCACTCACGCTATCGGCCGTATTTAAAACTTGTTCTACCTGTCTCACAATGACGTGATCGGGGATATAACAAACGCGGCTATTTTTATAACTGCTCATACGTAATTCAACAACAGGATAAGCGCCCCCCATGCCAGCCGATACCGTAACAAGCAATGCGGGCTTATGTGCCAGCTCTTTATCGCAGATTACAAATAAATTTTTCATGGCTGGCGGTACCATGCCATTCCATTCTGGCACCACAAAAATAAAAGCATCTGCTTTATTTAATTCCTTAGTAACGAGCTCATTTTTAGCTGCAAACTGTTCTTGTATGCTTTCAAAATCATCGTGGTCCCATAGTTTAGGTAACAAATCTTTAACACTATGCAAGGAATGCTTTACCCTCACTAATCCAGCCAAATATTGTCCCACTTTGGCAGATTGTGAATTCTGACGCGAACTGCCGACTACAATAGATATAAACATATTTATCCTCAAAATCAACTGCTATGAACAGGCCCTGTATCCTACCACAAATGATACAAGATTATGAACTTGCTAAAATCTCTATCCCCTGCTCTCGTAATTGAAGTACTTGCTCAGCAGTACTAGACAACAGTCTTATCGTTTTCACCTCAATTAGGGTTAACATTTGCGCGGCAGGCTTATAATTCCGTAAACTCGGCTCCTCGCAATCATCTTGCCCTAAATAAAGTAAAATACCACTGTTATCGCTAAAATATTGTATGGCTTCCCACAGTTTATCGCCGCAAGCGCAAGGTTCCAAGCCATCGCTCTTAAAACAACTAGAATGCATAAACACCATAGGCCTTTCTTCAAGAGTGGCTTTTTTAAAAGAAAGCGCAATATGTTCTTTATATGAACATAAGCCTTCAAAGCTATAAAAATGGCATTCACCACTGGCTAAAGGAATACGCACTTTTGTTTTGATTCTAGGAATAGATAAACGCAAGGTTTGTCTGTTTTTTCGTTTAACATACACCATAACTATTTCCGCCTGCTCATTCAGTTATTAACAAAATTACAGGGGATAATTTATTAAGTATACAATACATTAATCATTTAACAATGTCAACCAACCCTATATATTGGTATAATGCTCTCTAGTATCTATACCCACTGGATTTTCTGAATAAACTGTGTTTAATTTAACCGCTCCTTGTCGCAAAAAGTATCGTGCGTATAGATATTCGCTCTTCAGCCTGGTGCTATTGTGCCCTATTATTGTACAAGCCAATACCTCATTTATTTTTCAGGTCTCGGGCGTACAACAACCTATCCTCGAGAATGTACAAAAAAGTGTGGGAAGCTTGCCCCGACGTTTACCTGAAAAAGCGTCTCCGGCAGAAGTTGCGGCAATATTCGACGAAGTGAGTGAGACAACGAAAAAGGCTCTAGCCCCTTATGGCTACTTTACACCTACCATTGTCGTCAGACAACGGCAAACGAAAAAAGATGAATGGACCGTTGTCATCAAAATACAGCCCGGGCCACAAACCTACGTGAATACGGTGCATATAGCCCTTGTCGGGGCTGGAGAAAAAGATAAAACACTGCAACAGGCGCTAAGCGATTTTCCCTTGAAAAAAGGTATGCCGCTGAATACGGATTTATACGAACAAAGCAAGAAGAAATTGGCAGCTCTGGCCAATACCGCAGGTTATATGTCTCCCACCTTTACTAAACATGAAATTACCGTCGATAAAGCAACGCATCTCGCCGATATTAATTTAGTCTTTGATACCGGGCCTCAATATTATTTCGGCGCCGTGAAATTTAACCAAAGCTATTATGACAATGCGTTCTTAGAACGTTTCCCGCAATTTAATACCGGCGATGCTTATTCGCCTGCAGACGTGTTGAAACTGCAAGAAAGTTTAGCGGGAACGCCTTATTTTAGTACCATCAGTGTAGATCCTCAACAAACGACAGACAGTACGGACATTCCCATTTCGGTTGATCTAACTCCCAGTAAGGCCCAAGCCTATAACATAGGTGTGGGTTATGGTACAGACACTGGGCCGCGATTAACTGCCACGTGGGACGAGCGTCATGTAACCGATACCGGACAATATTTTAAAGCATTTTTGCAATTATCCACCGTACAAAGCACCGTCGATCTTCGATACATTATTCCCGGAAAAGATCCGGTTAATGAGCAATACTATATAGGCGCAAGTTATCAGCAGCAATCATTTTCTCACGGCAATAATGGTAACACAGAGAAATTTACGGTGGGTAAACAGCAATTATGGGACACATGGACGATGAGTCCCAGTCTGAGTATACAGCACGACCGCTATAGTTTGTTGGGGGATCCTTATAGAGACACCGCCATGCTCCTGCCTAGCGTGAGTTTGTATAAAACCAGTTATGATAATCCCGTTTTTCCGCGTACAGGCTACAGCAGCAATCTGACGGTGCGCGGTGCCAGCAAAGCCACTTATTCCGATACTAGTTTTGCGCAAGCCGAGTTTGCGCCTAAATTGATTTTAAGCCCCTTTGATTTTAGTCGTATTATATTACGTGGCGACCTAGGTTATACCGCTGTTGCCGATCCAGCCACTATTCCTTTGTCTTTACAATTTATGACGGGCGGCAGCGATAGTATACGCGGTTACGACTATAATCAAATAGGCCCAGGCCGTTACTTATATGTAGGCAGCGCTGAATATCAACAACATGTTTATAAAGAATGGTGGGGAACCGCTTTTATCGATGCGGGTAACGTCATCAACAATTTCGGTAATCCCCAATACAATGTCAATGGCGTGCAACAATCCAATGCCGATTTATCGGAATTGATCAAAAAAAGCGTTGGTATAGGCGTCATGTATGCATCTCCTGTAGGCCCTATTGAATTGACCGTAGCCAAACCGCTAGAAGCCGATAAAGGATTCTCTATTCAGTTTATAATGGGAGGGAATATTTAATGAAATGGGTCTTGAGCATACTGCGCGCGCTGCGGGTTGTCTGCATGTTATTATTGTTAGGATTAACCCTGCTCATCTACGTTGTGCTAGAAACCCCGTATGGCTTAAAGCTCGTGAATACCTTTTTACCCTTATTTTTACCTTTTGCTTTAGAAATCGATGCGCCACGCGGAGCATTATTAGATAACTTGTACGCGGATAAAGTGATCTATCGCGACGATGTGGTTGAAGTGATTGTCAAAAATCCCTCACTACGCCTAGATGCCATACGCTTACTTGCCGGCGAAATTAAAGTGGATAATGTTACCGCCGATGATGTTAGTGTTATTATCTTGGAAAGTGGTGAACCCAGCACCTTGACACGCGCTAAATTATTGGAGAATCTAACACTGCCCTTTTCGCTTAAATTAACTAACAGTACGCTTAAGCACTTAGTAGTAGGAGAAAGCCATCAAAAACCCTGGGTGGACTTACAGCAAGCCAGTGTATCGGCTTTAATGAATGGCGAACCTCACTTTACTTTAAATGCCGAATGGAATGAAGGACAACTGCACCTCATTCCCGATGTACCCCTGCACAGTGTTAACGGCCAGTTCAGTATCGATGGTAAGCTACCCAATTACAGCATTGCCTTTCATTCACAATTGCAGTTTGGCACGCAAAAAAATACCGTAGTAGCGCTGAGAGGGCTAGGTGACTTTAGCGGTTTAAATTTAAGTACAGTCAATTTACGCCAAACAAACAGTAAAAATAGCGTTAACGCCCCTATGCAAGTCACTTGGTTACCGAATTTCCAATGGACCGTTCCCAATATAACGGGAAAAATCCAGGGTTACCCGGTGAGCGGCCATATTGCCATGCGTAACGATACTGATCATTGGCAAATTGATAACAGTGAAATAAAAGTGCACAATGCCTCTTTACAGCTGACTGGAAAGTACCAACAACAAGCACAATTTAATTTTAAGCTGGCCATTCCACACATGGAAACTTTAATCGCAGGCAGCAAGGGTCATCTGTTTGCCAATGGCGAGTGGACCGGTACTGCAACTAGTCCGCACCTAGATGCGCGTGTCAATGCAGGCGATATAATGATAGATCAGAATTTATCGCTGTACCATTTGCAAGGACTGTTACAAGCAAAATCGCTCTATCCACTAGCGGCAGACAATTATTGGTCACAATTTGAATTCACGACTGAATTCAGTGCCAATCAAGTCCGTATGGGAAACCAAACCTTAGACACAGCCAGTTTGCATTTTAAGGGTTCATTAGACCCTGCGCGCACGGCCACGCTGCATGCCGGAATAAAAAATTTACGTGTAAATGATTCTCCCATAGAATCACTCACATTAGACATTGATAATAAAGAAGCCAAGCAAAAGGCCAACATCGCATTAACCTGGGGCCGTAAGAAATTAACATCCGCCATCACAAGCCAATATCAAAATCAGATTTGGCAGGGAGCCTTAGAAAGTGTGCAAACCAATTTTAATATGCGCTTACAGAAAAAGAATTCTATGATCATTAGTAACAATACAGTGCAAGTCAACCCGACTTGCTTTGAGCTGAACAAGGCCCTGCTGTGTGCTGATCTGAATTGGCAAAAAGGTGAAAGCCTCCATGCCAAAATGAATGGTAAAAATATCCCCATCAACACCATTACCCAATTTTTCTTCTCTAATCAAAAAGTAGAAGGTACTTTTTCCGTAGACGCGAACATCTCGGGAGATGGTCATTACATTCAAGCAGGTGATTTCCATTTTGCTTTATCCGACGGAAAAATAATCAACGACAGTGGCGACCAGTCTGTAAAGTTACCTTTTCGCGCCAGCCATATCAATATGAGCCTTTCTCAAAAAGGTTTATCTGCAGATGGCGATTTGAATTTATTAGATCAACCTCCTATACGCTGGCAATTATTAGCGCCTAAACTGAATCTAAGCACTCCCGATTGGTCTAATACCCCTATCAGTGGTTATGTGCAATTTAGCACGAGACAACTGGCCTTGATCGCCGAAGCTTATCCACAACTTAAAAATATGAAAGGTCTCATATCAGCTGACTTTAAGATCAGCGGTACTTTAGCCAATCCCCAATTATTGGGGGGCTTACAATTTAAAGAAGGGCAATTGGATATACCCACCTTAGGATTACATCTAACCCCCATAGAATTTAGCGCACAAGCACAAAGTAATAAAATCATCTATGATGGGCGTATCCATACCAATCCCGGCATATTAACGATACAAGGATACACAGATTTAAGCCCGGGCAATCGTAAAACAGAGTTACATATTAATGGTAATGCCATTACTGCCATGCACACTTCGGAATATCAAGTCAGTGCTTCGCCACAGCTCCATTTAACATGGTTTAATGATCTATTAACCGTAGAGGGTGAGCTCACTATCCCGAATGCACTCATAAGCCCTATTGATTTAGGCGATACCGTTACTTTGTCCAGCGATGTTACCTTTGTGAATGGGAAAAAGAAAAAAGAAAGAACCCCTCTACCCATACGCACCCATGTTAAAATCATTTTAGGGGATAAAGTTTATCTAAATGTGAGAGGTGTAACCGCACGCTTAACGGGAGGTGTAGATATACAAGAAAATGAAAATAGTGCCCAAACAAACGGTGTGGGCCAAATTAATATGATTAATGGCCGTTATAAAGCGCGTGGAGAGAATTTAATCGTACGTGTTGGCCGCGCTACTTTTACAGGTGGCTCCGTAACCAATCCCGCCATTTATATAGAAATGGTGCGTACTGTCAGTACTTATGGAACAGCAAGCAATACCATGGTATCAGGACAAAGCAGTCCATCCACTTATAGTCCTGTACCAAGCGATGTGCTTTTCGGCGCTCGTATTACGGGTACTGTAGATGTCCCCGTCATTACTTTCTTCTCTGAGCCTGCTGGTTATACTCAGTCGCAAATTCTCTCTTATCTCGTATTAGGTAAAGGAGAATCTGGCTCTGATTTCGATACTGCCCTATTATTAAAGGCTGTCTCTTTCTTAGATATAGGCGGCAAAGAAACGGCAGCGACAAGAAGTAGTTTGCAAAAAGAGTTAGGTTTAGATGAAGTAACGGTACAATCGCAGCAAGAATACGATAGCGAAAGTCAATCGTTGGTAAACAATACTTCTTTAGTATTAGGCAAGGCCTTATCGCCTAAATTATTCGTCGATTATAGTATAGGCCTCATCGAGCCTATTAATATTCTGCGTATACGCTATCAACTGTCGAAACATTTTATCCTGCGCTCGGAATCTAATGTGAATGCGCAAGGTATAGATGTGTTTTATAGTATTGAGCGATAATTTGTGAGGATGCAATGAAAGGGATGTAGATCGAAAGGATTACGTATCGTTTCGGAAACGGTTAGCGGATGGGCTCCGCTAGCCGACTCGGCATTAGATTAATGCTCCATTATGAGGTCACATTATCCTGCATCCCACTTGTGTATCTGCATCTATGCCTTCATGTAAACACTCAGTTTCCTCAGGACTTTCACTCATTAGCCAGACGGTAGCGACTGCGGCTGACGCAAACACGCCGAACAACGCCAAGGCGCGTAAACGTTGAACAGTGCTAGTAGACAATACAGAGCTTTTCTCGTTTTCGCGCTTTTCTGCTAATTGGTCAGACGCAGATACCGTTTCGGAGAGTACATTGGGTTGTAATGGTGGGGTAGGTGCTGGAATAAACTGTGCCTTAACTGTTTTTTTACTCTTCTCTTCTTTCACTGGCGCAAACAAAGAAGGGCTCACTTCTGAACTGATATCCACAGACTTTTCTTCTTCCTCTTTTTTCTTTGCTACCGGCTGATTTAAAGGAGCTCTATCCAAAGTGATAATGTATTTTATCCTTCCATCCCTAAATCCCTCCATCATCGGCCTTCTGGTATTAGGTAGAATAGTTACATCATAGATTTCTTTAATATCTTCAGGCATCGCCAAAGCAAGTAATGATACCTCAGTGTTTATATCCACCAATTGCAATCCTGCCGCTGCCACCTTTCTCTTCGCTTGTAATTTTCTCTGTAGACCTAAACCCTTAAAAATTTCGCCATCTCGGGGTTTTGATAAACCTATCACGGCAACATTATTGTGAAAGCTCAATCCTCGCGCAAAACCCTCACAGAAAGCAATGGGCTTAAATTGCTTTGTCTTCATATCTACATAACCAAAATCCCCCTCACCCGAATTTAGTACCCATAGTTTACCTGCGTGCCAACGCGGTGAATGTGGCATGGATAAGCCTTCACATAACACCTCATTTGTTTTAATGTCTATCACCACCCCACCCTTCTCTCGGTAGTTACGCCATCCCGCCTTCGTATCTGTGCGACTACATGCCGTTACATAACGCGGCTCACCGTCTCTCCAACCAAGTCCATTTAAATGACACCGGTCTTCATCCACTAATTTGGAGATAAAAGATGGCCACCAAATAGGGGCGCAGCTATGTGTTTCGCTCACGGTTGCGACACAACTAAGCATTGTATTTACAAAAATAATTTTGCCGTTTTGGTCAAACCCTAAATCGTGCGCATCACACTTTGCGGTGATATAACGTACTTGTGGCACATAATTCTTATCATAATTGATATCCTTATAGGATGTTTCAACCCCTAAATGCGAAAAACGAACGATCTCAAATAAAGCGCCCATCGCTAATTGTTGGCCATCGGCACTGCTCGCTAAGCCCATGGGTTGTTCAAAGGTACGTTCAAAAAACCATAAGCCTGGTCCCTTATTAGGATGCCTACCTATTAAAAACACCTTACCTATCTGATACGTGGTAAAACCTAAACTTATTTGATTACTTATTAGCCACAATGGCAATTGTAGGTTATATTTAAACTCAAAATTATCTTCCTTTGGCTTTGCTTCCTCAGCTTTAGCTGTTGCTCCAGCTCCATCCTTTTGTTCTTCTTTCCCATGCAACATGTAACATGCTCCTATTAAAATATAATATCAACAGCCTATTTTAACAGCTCTTGATTAAATACCATATAGCGGTAAATTTCATCGCTTCTAAAGCCCACCAACATCGGATTGCGTGTGTTGGGAAGGACGATTACATCGCGTATTTCTTCAACGGGTTTTTCCAGCAGCAATAAGGGTGCTGTTTCTCCCGTTCTTAAATCTACCACTTGCAGCGCACAGTAAGATTCCGCCTTTTCCGCTGCCAGCCTTTTTTCTACGATTAAACCTTCATTAGCCGCATCACTTCTGAGTTTGGACAAACCAATCAGCGCAAAATTACCGCAAAAACTTAAGCCGCGAGCATATCCTGGGCATAGAGTGACTGCCTTAAATTGCTTCGTGTCCATATCCACATAACCAAACTCACCTCCGCCTGAGTTTAATACCCACAGTTTATCCTGATACCAGCGCGGCGAATGCGGCATGGTTAAACCTGCACACAGCACTTCATTGGTCTTAATGTCCATTATAAATCCACCCGTATGGCGGTGTTCACTCCATCCGCCTTTTGTATCGGTTTGGCTAAATCCACTCACATAACGAGGTTCACCGTCTCTAAAACCTAATCCACTTAAATGACATCGGTCTTCCGGTGCTAAACTCGATATAAATGGTGGTTTCCATAGCGGCATAAAACTTTCCGTTTCACTGATCGTGGCCACACAGCTAAACAGTGTATTCACAAAAACAATCTTGCCTTCTTTGTCAAACCCCAAATCGCTGGAATGACAAACGCCTGTAGTATAACCTGCTTGGGGAATATACACCTTGTCGTGTTCAGCTCCTTCGTTCAGCGGCACTGCATTGGCAAAACGCCAAATCTGATACGCCGTACCCAGTGCTAATTGCTGGCCATCACCACTGCTCGCTAAGCCTAAGCTTTGATTAAACACCTGCTGGTAAATCGATACCTGATCATCTTTCTGTAATCTACCTACTAACACCGTTTTGCCTGTATGATAGGTCGTAAATCCTAGGCTCACATTATGAACCTTCAAAAATTCCAGCAATTGCTCCGAAACTTTGAATTGAGATTCAAGCCCGCTGGCTTTTTTTTCGAGTGAGAGTCTTTCCTTTTCATTAGCATTAAGGGTTCTACTTTCTTCTTCCAGTACTTTTTCATTCATGTTTTATTTCCCTTATTTTGTTTCTCTTAACCTCACAAAAACTATCAAACAACAACGGGGCCACCACCCCGTTGTTTGTCGCGTCGTCAAGCGCCCTCTTATGCGCGAACAGCCATTCCCTGTGGTTTGGTGGCGTTCGTCACATTGTCAAAGCCGCGCGCTGTTCTTGCGTTCAACGCAGTAACTGAATTCAATGCTCCTTCTAAAGGACGTCGCTCTGCAAAAAAACCATAACGGCTGCTGTCTGCACTTCGTCGCGCATTTCTCTTTGCTAGTCCCGGTATGGGCGTTGGCGTTGGTTTCGGCGTTGGCGTCGGTTTCGGCGTGGACGTCGGTGTCGGCTTCGGCGGTGGCGTTGGCTTCGGAGTTGGCGTCGGCTTTGGTGTCGGAGTTGACGTCGGCTTTGGTGTTGGCTTTGGCGTCGGCTTTGGTGTTGGCTTTGGCGTTGGCTTCGGCGCTGACGTCGGCTTTGGTGTTGGCTTTGGCGTTGGCTTCGGAGTTGGCGTCGGCTTTGGTGTCGGCGTTGGCGTCGGCTTCGGTGTCGGCGTTGGCTTAGGCGTAGGCGTGGGGTGAGGTTTCGGTGTCGGCGTTGGCTTAGGAGCTAAAGTGGGGGTTGGCCCTGGAGTAGGCGTCGGCGTTGGTACCGATGTAGGCGTCGGACTCGGGCTCGGACTCGGGCTCGGACTCGGGCTCGGGCTCGGACTCGGACTCAGTGTTGAATTCGAGCTCGGCGATGGAGCTGGACTCGGCGTCTGGACATCTGCTCCAAATCCAAAGACAACATAGCTTTGGCCCAACCCACCAGCAGCAGCCTTCGAAGCGATGATGACATCCGCATAACCATCTCCGTTCACATCCCCCGCACCGCTCACAGACCAACCCGCGAAGTCACCTCCATTTGCACCCTGCATTGTAAAGCCAGAATTGCCTAAGTTCCCTGCGTCCACAACAGTACCGGAAGGATAGGAAGCTTGCCCAAAAATAACAAAACTTTTACCGGGATAATAATTCCAATAATAATCCCAGTATAACCATGGTGCGCCAATGATAACATCGTCATAACCATCTTTGTTAACATCCCCGGCACCACTAACAGACAAACCAAACCGGCAGCTATAATCTGCACTATTTATCGTAAACCCAGAACTACCTAGGTTCCCTAGGTTGACAACAGTACCGGAAGGATAGGAGGCTTGTCCAAAAACAACATAACTTTGACCGGAATCAACATAGCCATCATCATAAACCATTGGTGCACCAATGATAACATCAGCATAACCGTCCCCGTTCACATCCCCTGCGCCGCTGACAGAGTAACCTGAGTAGCCGCCATTTGCGCCCTGTATAGTAAATCCAGAGTTGCCTAGGTTGTTGAGGTCCACAACAGTACCGGAAGGATAGGTGGCTTGTCCAAAAACAACAAAACTTTTACCCATATCCTCCATATAAGTAGAACCACCATCAGCATACGGTACGCCAATGATAACATCGTCATAACCATCGTTGTTTACATCACCAGCACAACTGACAGATACGCTCGAGAAAAAGTAGGCGGAGGGAAGCTCTAAGCCCTTTATCGTAAATCCAGAGCTGCCCAGGTTATTTAGGGAAACAACGCTACCAGCGAGATTGGGGCCTCCAAAGACAACGTAACTTTGACTGGTCGCACTAGAATCATACGATATACCAATAATAACATCGCTATAACCATCTCCGTTCACATCCCCTGCACTGCTGACAGCATAAGCCTTGTAGCTTATATCATTTATCGTAAATCCAGAGCTGCCTAGGTTATTTAGGTGAACAACGCTACCAGCGAGATTGGAGCCTCCAAAAATAACGTGGCTTTGACGGGGGGTCTGCTCGTACTCAAGCCATAGCCCCCCCTTTGAAATGAGGATAACATCACCATAACCATCCCCATTCACATCCCCTGCCTCACTAACAAGTGTACCCCAGTAGGTGCCCCCGGTGGGGTAGTAATTTGCACCATTTATCGTAAATCCAGAGCTGCCTAGATTGTTTAAGTCAACAACAGTACCAGAAGGATAGGAGGCTTGTCCAAAAACGACGTAATTTTGACCGGAGAGGTCAACATCTCCCGTAGCATACCAATCGCCAAGGATAATATCATCATAGCCATCCCCATTCACATCTCCTGCGCTGCTCACAGAGAACATAGATTGTGCAGCATTTATCGTAAATCCAGAGTTATCTAGGTTTCCTAAGTCCAGGGGGGGGGCATCCCCCTCCCCCCGTTTTCTATTTTTTGCTTCTTTCTTTTCTATTACTAGCATTAAGTACTCTATCCAATCGGACAGTACTGTTGTAATATCATTGTTCCCTGCACGACGTGAAATTGCTTGCATATGCATCAATTCCCGCTTCCATCTCCCTGGGGCAAGAGCACCCGTCCTGACAAGGGTCACGCCTGCTCGAAGATAAGCAGCAAGCGTCTGTGAAATCTCAGTATCCACATTTTCATTGAACATTTTGTCAGACAAAAGTTGTTTGAGAATTTGTTTATTTTCATGCATTGTTTTTTGACGTTCATAAGAGCTAGGAGAAGGAGATAAATCGCTACCTACATATGCTAACTTCTCACCAACCCATCCTAAAAAATCGCCTAAATAACTGCGGGCCAACCATCCACTCAGCTCCGAGCTTGGGGCAGGTGGTTGTAAAGACGATAGCATTGATTCTGTTTGCCTATTATCACGCAAATTTTGCAGAGCCCGCGCAACGGGCGTTAAAGAAAGTCCTGCTGTAACCGCAAGTACTCCGTTATTTAGACTATAGTGTGCTAAACCAACCATCGTTCTGCTCCCTGAATTTTAAGTTAATTATTTTGTGATTGTCGCAAGGACACGTAGAATACCATACAGAGAAAAAAGGAAAATATCAACTGAAAAGAGGGGCTAAATAAAAAAATATCTCCGCTCCACGTTAGTAGCCGTTCGAACGAACTACTGATAGTTGATCTCTAGATTTAATGCGTTTTCAAAAATGGCAAAAATGGATTTCAGATAAACGGTGCAGCGGTTTATAACTACTCAGCCGTTTCTGTCAGTGGTTCAGAGAAGCTGAATGTAGATGGCTATCCGGACCTCATTGTAGAAGGCTTAATGAAGTCAGTATAGCGTTGATTTTAAAATGAATGAAATTCACTGGTTTATTGTGCTAATCAAAAAGCCTTGTCACATAATCCCCAGATGAGAATACTTTCTTAATTTAACAAACAATTATATTGGGAAATAAAAAATAAGAAGACTCGTTATCGCTTTACGAGCAAACGTTGGTCAATCCATGCGGTTAGTCAGTAGTACTGATGGTGAACAATAATTCATTAGGGGTGCTTTGTATCAAATGGCAGAAAATTGGGAGCCACACGCTTTAGGATTTCGTGAGAACAACAATATAATTTTTGTGAATACAAAGCTTAGCTGTCTTACAAAATTAAGTGAAACCAAGAGTTTTATTCCTATTTGTGATATGGGGGGAAAAGATATAATGCACACGTTCTGATTATGAAAGTGAATATGTCACCAGAAGTGCGTCTATTCAAGGGACCTGTAAACTGCACAGCGAGGTACCACCGCTACCCCGCTGTTCTCCGCGTCATAAAGTGCCCTTTATGGGCGAGCAATCTTCCCGCTGCTTTTACCTTATTTTTGCCCCATTGTCAGCGCTGGTTCTGCCTTTTCAGAGCTGTGTTCTGCTTCTGCGTTCTGAGTAACTGGACCCGACATTTCTTCTAAAAATGATTGCCTCGCAAAAAAGCTCGCACCACTTCTACTGAGCTCATCTCTGTTTGCCTGTAGAGGGGGGATCGGACTTGGTGGTGCTGACGTCGTTGGGGTTGTCGGACCGCTCAGATCATCATTGGCATAGGGCGCGCCAATGATGATATCCTGATAGCCATCCCCTGAAACACCCGCAGCGCTAGTAGCGGGTGCGATGATTGCTCTTACTAAACTACGCCCATACACCACATAGCTTTGGCCTTCTTGCGACCGATCGCCCCCAACTGACACTTTACCTTCTTTTAAATCAGACATTTAATTTCTCCTACATAATAAAAATTTTTTCACGACTGTTATAGCAATGCCTCACCACATAAAGAATGGTGAAGACCATAAAATATTAAGCGATATGAATTTTTCTTGCAAGCCCTGGCATTTAGGACTTTTACCTGATGTAAAGTTCGTTTTATGTCTCACGCGCTTCAAAACCTGGGCGTTAAACTGCTTTTCCTAACCTAAGGTTAGAATAAAATAGAGTTTGAGCGGATTTTATATCAAAAGGCAAGCCTAGCTACGGGTATTTTACGTATGTTTAAAGAAAGCTTATTTCGGAATAAACAACATTAAAATATTCCATATTTAATAGCAAATATGGGATTTATTTTGGGTTTACGGGAAATGAAGTTATAACGCTTTTGATACAGAGCGGTTTAGTCATTGAATTATCTGAAGCGCGTGCTTGGTAACAATAACCAAATTGGATGCTGAATTTAAAAGGAATATGGAATCGCTTTAGATTGTAATACCTGTGAAGCATTTAATAGACGAAAATTTTGTAGGGGAGGAGTTAAAACAAATTATATAAAAATTTTTTTAAATATAACCCCCCCCTATGAAAGGGGGTAGATTATTCTTCGATCTGTAGCGCTAACTTATATTCAAATATTTTCTGACGCTTCTGTCAATCACTCATCCTGCGGATCTACAATAAAAATACCCGGCGCGTTACGCAGGTATTCTTTATAATCCATACCGTAGCCGAATATGTAGCGATCTTCTACCCGCAAACCGCAAAAATCGGCTGTTTCTAAACCACCAGGCTCGCGTACATGCTCTTTATCCACCAATACGGCCGTTAATACTTTGGCCGCACCTTGTTCTTTGCAATAATCTACGATAGCGGCTAAGGTTAAACCGCTATCAAGGATGTCATCAACGATGAGAACCGTTCTACCTTTAATATCAAAGCTAGGACTTGCCTTCCATTGTAGATTGCCGCCCTTAATCTCACCACTATAGCGCGTAGCATGTACATAATGTAGCTCTAAGGGGAAATCCAAACGCAATAATAAACTGCCCATAGGCACTAGACCGCCAATCATGACGCACAATAAAACAGGGTTATCATTTGCTATCGCTTGATGAATTTCGCTCGCCATAGAGTCGATAGCCAATTCAACTTCAGCCCGTCGATATAGGCAAGTAGCGCGTTGATAAACTTCTTTGATATTCTCTGGTAACATGGTATTCATCCTGTTATTTACTCTTATGCGTTTGTCCACTTAGGGCAGGCACGGGGGCCTGCCCCTACGATATTCTCGGGTCACAGGGTATTCATCCTGTTATTTACTCTTATGCGTTTGTCTACTTAGGCAGACACGGGGGCCTGCCCCTACGATATTCTCGGGTCACAGGGTATTCATCTTGTTATTTGCTCTTATGCGTTTTCCTACTTAGGGCAGGCGCGGGGGCCTATCCCTACGATATTGTGCTAACATAAAATTCGTCTTACTTTGTGCCCATATAATTGAGCAATGCTTTCACTGCGATCAAACGTAGCATCTACTGTCACTGTCTCTACACATTCTTTAATACCGGAGTGATCATTACATAATAAAATCAAATCACAGCCCGCAGCCAAGGCACTCTGTAAGCGTTGGGGGTAAGTTCCCATACCCTCTGCGCCGCCCATGCCTAAATCATCGCTAATGATAACCCCTTTGAATTGACATTGCTGGCGCAAAATATCTTGCACCCAAATGGAGGAAAAACCAGCAGGTCTATCATCTACTTGTGGAAAAACGATATGCGCGGGCATTATCGAATCCACAACGTCTTCTTTTATCAATTGCATAAAGGGAACTAAATCATCTGCAGCTATCTGATCATAACTACGCTCATCTATGGGTAAACTGTCGTGGGAATCTACAATCACATCACCATGTCCTGGAAAATGCTTGGCGCAGGTTTTCATACCGGCTCTATGTACTCCATCACACCAGGCTTTGGCCATCCGAGTGACGATATCGGCCTTTCGATGGAAACTCCTATCACCGATCAAGCTTAATTTGTTTTTATTTAAATCAATAACGGGCGCAAAACTCATATCCACGCCGATGCCCAGTAATTCCTGTGCCATACAAAAACCCCATTCATTGGCCTGTTGCAAAGCGCCTGAAGGGTCACTTTCATACAACGCGCCCAATTGCCCTAAACTGGGTAAACGGGTAAAGCCGTTGATAAAACGTTGTACGCGGCCCCCTTCGTGATCCACCGACACCCACAATGCCGGGGAACGTAAAGCTTTAATTTCGGCGACCAATGCGCGCACTTGCGGCACATCATTATAGTTGCGTGCAAATAAAATCACCCCGCCAATTAAAGGTTGTTGTAATAATATTTTATCTTCGGGGGTTAGCATTAATCCTTTGATGCCTACAATTAAGGGACCTAGCATTATTTTTTATCCTTGCCGGGGTCTATATAAATACTACTGGGCAAAGGTGTAATTTTATTCGTAGGCTGCACGCGCGTGGTGATTTTACCACTAGCAATTTTTTCCACTTCATCGATACGTAATACGGTATGCATGGGAATATAGGTTCTTTTTACCCCTTTGAATTGCTCTTTTAGACGCTCCTCGCTGGGATCCACCACAATGCTAGTGTTTTCGCCAAACACTAAATTTTCGACAACAATAAAGCCAAACATATCTGATTCAGCCACATTTTTGGCATACATTTCAACCACATTTTCATTTTGCATAAATGTAATCTTATATAATATTGGGTCTGTTTTACTCATTTAGCACCTTATAAATTGTTTTCGTCAATCAGGGTAACCAAACACCCCTCTTCAACCCTGTCAAAAAGATCAATTATATCTAAATTACGCATGCGGATACAGCCCTTAGAACCAGTTTGGCCAATAATTGTGCGGTCTGGCGTGCCATGTATGTAAATATGGCGGTTACGTGTGTCGCACTGTCCGAAACGGTTATAACCAGGTTCTAATCCCATCAACCATATAATACGCGTTAAGATCCAATCTCGTTCAGGGTGCGCCGCCCCTAATTGCGGCGTATAAATTTCACCCGTGGCACATCTATAGACAAATACGCTATTGATAGGCGCATCCGCACCCATTTTGCGGTAAATCATATGGCGTCCTAAAGGGGTTTGTTCACTTCCCATCTGCTGCCCTATGCCATTTTTGCCGCTAGAAATGCCGTAACGCACCAGGCAATTTTTGCCTTCGTGCAACTCTAAAGTCTGCAAATTTAAATGGATTATAATTTCTTTGCTCATTATTTTTCCGATGCTATTGTCACTTGCTACACTCCCGTAGGGCCAGGCCCCTGTGTCTACCCTCACGGGGCTACCACGAGAGGGTTGCCCTACGCCCTTATTCGCATTTTGAAATGCAATCGGTATATACTCTCTTTCAATTATCTACCTCTAGGGATCATACCATGAAATCGATTCTTATCTTATATTATAGTCGCTTTGGCGCCACTAAAACCTTAGCACAGCTGATTGCGCGCGGAGTCAGCGAGGTAGATGGGGTTGAAGCAACTATTCGTACGGTTCCTAAGGTCGATGTCACCACTACGCAGATAGAAGCCCCTATTCCAGAAGAAGGCGCCCCCTTTGTAACTTTAGACGATCTACGGCGATGTGATGGTTTAGCGCTAGGTAGCCCTACTCGTTTTGGCAATATGGCCGCCCCTTTAAAGCATTTTTTAGACGGCACCAGTGGTCTATGGATGGAAGGCGCCTTAGTGGGCAAACCCGCTATTGTTTTTACTTCAACCAGCAGTCTGCATGGTGGTCAAGAAACTACCCTTTTATCCATGATGTTGCCCTTATTGCATCATGGCATGGTGATTGCGGGTATCCCGTATACCGAAGCCGCTTTGACTGAAACCAAAACGGGCGGCACGCCTTATGGCGTTAGCCATTACGCGGGCGTTAAAAGTGAAAATCCGATCAGCGAACAGGAAAAAACCTTGTGTAGAGCAAGTGGCAAACGATTGGCAGAGTTGGCGTTAAAGCTGAGGAGTTAACTGCTCCCCCCATTTTCAGAAGGAATGACATTGTGAAAGAAAATTCACTTATCCGAGATGGTTTTAAGCTTGGTTATTATGTTGAAGGAGAAGGGAATCCTGTTTTAATTTGTGGTAGTGTCCTATATTATAGGAGAACCTTTTCGAAAGACTTATCAAATTATTGCAAAATGATTTACTTTGACAATAGGGTATTTGGTGGCACTTGTTTGAAAAAGATGGCTGAGTCAGATTTTGAGCTAAAAAAAATTTATGCCGATATTGAAGAACTTCGTCATCATCTTAATCTTGGCAAAATTGTTATAATGGGGCACTCAGGTCAAGCCTATATGGCATTAGAATACGCAAAACACTATCCAGATAGTGTATCTCACGTTGTTATGATAGGCAGGGCTCCAACTTCTGATGATAAGGCAAATGCTTGGGCAGAGAGTAATTGGCACACATTGGCATCTGATGAACGCAAAGCCGCTCTACAACGAAATTTAGAAAGTCAATCGGATGAATTCATTAATAGTTTTCCCGCTCCTCAAAATTACATTAAAAATTATCTTAGAAACACACCAAAAATTTGGTTCGACTATGATTTTGATGCGGGATCGCTATGGAATGATGTAGAGTTTAACTCTCAAGGATTCAATTATATTTGGGGCGAGTTGTTTCCCCAACTGGATATTACGGAGGGATTGGAAGATTTCAATATTCCTGTTGCAGTCATGGTAGGGAAATATGATGGTCTTATAGCACCACCAGCATCTTGGGGTACAGTTCAAAACAAGTTTAAACAACTCAGTATTTCTATCTTTAATAAAAGCGGACACACACCACCATTAGAAGAACCGAACTTATTTAATAAGAGATTACTGCAATTTTTGGGAATTAGTTCGCAGAGCTTTAATAATAAGACTCTTTCTGATCTGGAGATTTATAATGCGTGAAAAAATATTATTTTTACCCAGTGCATGGAGTAATGAGTTGGTATTTCAGCCGCAGATTACAGCTTTAAGTCGCCATTATGATATTGAAGTTGTCGATGTTGCATGTTTTGAGACTATTAGCCAAACTGTAAAACACATAATTAATAATTATAAAAATATTTATTGCTTAATTGGATTATCGTTGGGTGGGTTCGCAGCGCTTGAATTAATTGCTGACTATCCCGATTTTGTGACTCGAGCTATATTAATTGGCACACAAGCACATGCACTAGACAATGAGAGTAAACTACTCTACAGCAATATTATTCAACAAGTAGAACAAGGGAAATTGGCGGAATTATGTTTATTTTTTGCAGACGTAGTTACTGGCAAAGCAAGTAAAAATAATCAAAAGTTAATGCATTTTATCAAAGAAATGCCATTAATAGTAGGCAACCAAGGGTGTATTAATCATCACAAGGCTGCCATTAGTTATCAAGATCAAACGCATAAATTAAAACGTATACGTAGCAGAGTGCTTATCTTATGCGGTGAAGAAGATAAAGGTACCCCCCTTAATTTTCATGAAAAGTTGGCAAACAATATCTCAGATGCAACATTGATTGCTGTGCCTGATTCTGGCCATTTTGTGACACTTGAGCAACCGGAAATAGTTAATCAACATCTTTGTAACTGGTTGAAAAAAACATAAAAAAGTGAACCTCTTTTAATTGAATCATGCTTGGAATAGTTACTGAAATAGTTTTCATTTTTTTCTCAATAAAAATTTAAAAAGCAAGCTATTTTCAAACTGATCCTATTCAATTAGGCAGCGCTTTATAACTTTTATCTTCTTGCGAATACATAAAAATTTGTCCGCTTTCTATGTCAAAAAACCATAAATGCAAAGCCAATTCTTGTTTTTCGATCTTATCTTTTATCCACGGAAAGGTTAAACAATTGCGATAGGATTGTTGCAAGGCTTGTTTGGCACAATCATCCACATGGCAAGATGTCCCCTCGCCAGAGTGGATTAAGTTAACCCAATTGGAAATGAAATCATTTTTCCCTATACTGGAGTTACTCATCAAAGCTTGTATACCGCCGCACTGGCTATGTCCCAACAAGATTAAGTGCTTGACTTTCAAAAAACAGACGCCAAACTCTAAGGCGGCGCTGGTACCGTGATGCGCCTCATCTCGTTCATAGGGCGGCACAATATTGGCTACATTGCGCACTACAAATAAATCACCGGGATCGCATTGTAAAATCAATGCAGGATCGACTCTGGAATCGCAGCAGGCCACTACCATGATTTGCGGATTCTGGCCATAACGCGACAAATACCGCATGACGGATAGATCGCCTTTAGCATATTTCTCTCTAAAAATATGATAACCATTCAGTATTTTTTTTAAACTATTTTCCATGCTAATGACGCCTCGCCGTAAGTGTGATACATTAAAACAAAGTAATAGCAAATCGTCAAGGTAACAATGGCCCTTATCACACCACTGCCTCTATTTGATTCCATTGATCGTCTGGCGCAGCAACAGTATAACACCTTAGGTGCTACCTATTGTTTAGAAGATATCCAAAAAGCCACCACTTTTTTAATAGCTTATAAAGGCAGTTTAGGCACCTTCAATTCCTATCGCCGCGAAATTGAGCGCTTATTACATTGGGCGGCGCTTTATGGTAAAAAATCTCTTAAGGCGCTGCGCCGCGAGGATTTGCTGGAATATGTCGCTTTTTGCCAAAAACCGCCGCAGCATTGGATAGGCTACAGCAAGCCCGCCCGTTTTATAGAGCAAGAAGGAACACGTATCCCTAACCCCGAGTGGCGCCCTTTTGTAGTCACGGTGTCTAAAGCGGCTAGACGTAAAGGTGCTGAATTAGACAGCAAGCAATTTAAACTGGCCTCAGGCTCCTTGCGCGAAGTACTGGCTATTTTAAGCAGTTTTTTCAGCTATTTGGTTCAAGAAAACTATACCGATATCAATCCGGTTGCACTCATACGCCAAAAGAATCAATTGGTGCGATCCTTTCAAAGCTCGGCTAAAATTCGCCGTTTGTCGGAGTTACAATGGCAATATGTCATCGAGACGGCTCGTAAATTGGCTGACAGTAATGGCGAATTGCATGAGCGCACTTTATTTATCATGTCCGCATTGTATTCCATGTATTTGCGCATTTCCGAGCTTGCGGCCAGCCAGCGCTGGATGCCAAAAATGAATGACTTTGCCCGCGATAGCGATGGCAATTGGTGGTTTACCACGGTAGGTAAAGGCAACAAGGAGCGACAAATTGCCGTCAGTGAAGCCATGTTAGAGGCTTTAAAACGCTGGCGCAAACATTTGGGCTTATCTACATTGCCTTCTGCCGCAGATTACACGCCCTTATTACCGCGTACCAAGGGACAAGGTCCGATCACCAGCACTAATTATATACGTGAGATCGTGCAATCTTGTTTTGACAGTGCCATAACGCAATTGCAACAAGATGGTTTTGTAGAAGAAGCCGAATTATTAAATGAAGCCACGGTGCATTGGCTGCGCCATACGGGCATTTCCGACGATGTCAAAATTCGACCGCGCGAACATGTGCGTGACGATGCAGGGCATAGTTCGGGCGCTATTACGGATCGCTATATCGATGTAGAATTGCGCGAACGGCATTTGTCCGCCAGAAAAAAAGTGATTTTCGAAGAAGATTAATATCGTAGGGGCAGACCCCGTGCCTGCCCAAAAGAGGTAACCCCATGACATTCAGCATAGGACTAATGAGCGGCACATCTATGGATGGAATTGATGCAGCCTTATTAGAAACGGATGGCCAGCATCATATCGTAGCAAAAGGCTATTTGCACTATCCTTACAAAACTGATTTTCAAATTGCCCTTAAAGCCGCCGAATATAGTGTGCGTAAACATAAAGGAGACTTGCAACAAGCAGCGCTTCACTTTAAGGCTGATATCACAGAGTATTTAAACACTTTAGAACAGCCAGTGAATGATTACTACGCCCCCTTATCTTTAGAGGCTGTTATTAACGAATCTACGCAATTGCATATAAAAGCTGTACAAGCATTATTACAGCAACAACATATTAAATCCAGCGACATTCGCGTCATTGGTTATCATGGCCAAACCTTATATCACCAACCCCAACGTCAATGTTCTATTATTGTAGGCGATGGGCAAGTTATGGCAAACGCTTTAAATATCCCCGTGGTGTCTCAATTTCGCGCCAATGATATCGTTGCAGGCGGGCAAGGCGCGCCCTTTGCGCCTATTTACCATTGGGCCTTAGCTAAACGCGATGGCTTAATACCGTGTGTGGTTTTAAATTGCGGCGGCATTGCCAATGCAACTGTGATTAGCAACGATGATGCGACGCAATTAATTGCTTTGGATACTGGGCCGGGCAATGGCTTGATCGATGCTTTAGTACGTCAAAAAACACACGGCAATGAAAATAGAGATCAGGACGGTCACTATGGTTTAGCAGGCACTGTCAATGACGCCATATTGCAACAATTATACACGCACAGCATGCAAGGCGATAAAGCCGATTTTTTCAGCAAAACTGGACCTAAATCATTAGACATAGGAGATTTTAAATGGCCAGTTGCGCTAGAAGAGTTATCCCTAGCCGATGCTTGCCGCACTTTAGAAGCCTATACCGCCGATAGCATTGTTAAAAGTTTACTAAACACAACGGCCATTTTACCAGATAGGTGGATTGTTGCTGGTGGTGGTTGGCATAATCCGGTCATACTGCAAGAATTTAAAATGCGTTTAACACAGCATTGTCCGCAGGCCGTGGTTAAAACAGCGGATGATATAGGATGGAACGCAGATGCCCTAGAAGCACAGATCTTCGCTTATTTAGCCGTACGCCATTTGCGACGATTGCCCTTTAGTTTTCCAGGTACTACTGGCGTGGCTAAGCCGTTGGGCGGTGGGGTTTATTGTGAGCCACAAGGAAATTGCCCCCCCTTTTAATATAATTCTCATCAATAGTCGTTTGCGTTTGGCGAGAATGGAAACTATATGTATTCGCAGAGGCAACGGCCGCTTCTGGCTTTTGCGCTTTTTGAGCAGCGCTTGTTTTCTGGAACTCCCTATAGGCATTTCCCATTTCTCTTGCTAATGTCCTATGGCCGTCCTGTATATCACTGAGGCCTTTATCGTCGTTTATTTTATTTTTAAACTGGCTTAATGCTACAGGATGCTGTTCTTTATTAGAATCCTCGCGTGGATCAAAAAACCCGGGCTGCCCCTTGGGTTCCTTTTCTTTTTTAGTGCACGCCTCTTTTTTCATTGCTAAAAATTCTTTTTCATTTGGCAATGGCCGCCTGGCCTTTATAGTTTGATAGGAAATAGCGAACTGCGTTTCTGGGCCACTTAGGTTCAAGCTATTGCGCACACACTGTAGAAACTGTTTCCTTGTCAAGGAAGAGGATTCTATTTCATAGCTAGCCTCTTTACTCAAGCTAAAAACCACGTAAAATTCTTCTAGCCGATAGTCTAATTGAATATCCATCGGATAATATACATTTGCCAACTGCCTCAACATTTTAAAAAATGCAGCGTAACATTGTTTTATAGAATGCGTATTCTCATTAAACCTTAAGGCCAATGGCCGCTTTAACACTAAACCAGCATCATCCAACAGGATAGTTCGCTCTTCTGCATCCAACTTATTTCTGCAATACTCTTTTGCAAGCGCGCTTAAGGCTACTTTAGAAAGCCCAAAAACTTTTCCATCCCCTTGTGTATCATAATAATATTGTTCCTGACTTAATTCAAGATGAGTCTGCGCTCCGTCGAATTCACTCCAGCGTAAAGGATAAGGGTTGGGAATAGTGAGATCTAAAAATAGTTCATTCAGCTTAGTCAAAATAGTATGTAAATTTTCTTGTACAGGTATTTTTTTAACAATAGTCTGTGGCGGAGCAATTTGAGTCGAGGATTTTATTGCCGATGGCTTACTAGATAGCGTCATTTTTACTAAATTCTTTTTTTCTAGCATCGTGGCTTTCTGGCTATTCGCTTTAGGTGTAGGGAATGTGCGGTTAAAAAAGCGCATAAAAACTTGTACCAACCCTATCATCGCTGTAAATACCACTAAGAACTGTATATAATATGAATTTGCTTTTACAGGAGTAGGTTGCGGTGCAATGTTCTTCTCAGTTTCTAAAAGAGTGTGCAGCGCTAAGCGCTGTTTATTCACTGCGGATGCACTTTGAGCTATTCGCCTATACAACGACAATATATCAGACATTCTGATGATTTCATCTTTTGTAATATCCTGTGGCAATTTATCAGGATGAATGGCCATAATGGCTTGCCCCAATATTCTTATTAATCTATGGGCATTGTTTGCGCTAGCTTGGTGTATATCGATATACAACCTCTGCGCCAATTTGGCGGTAATTTTATAGCGCAGCGGTTCGTTTTGGGCGTAAGTTAGAATAAGGTATAAAGGTTCCATGTAGGTATCATCGTTTAATACGGTGTTCAGAAATTTCTTTTCTTCTGACGGATTTAATTGTTCGGTACTAAACTGCGCTAAAGTATGCGCAAAACAATCGGCCTGACGACGTATTTTTTCTACGCTAAAGTCCGCTTGTAGCGGCAGCTTATTATAATCAACGCCCATTTTGTTCAGTTGCAGCTTTATATCCTGTAGCATAAGATTGCTTTTTGCATAGTCTATTTTTAAAAGATGTGTGCACGTTGGAATAACGCTCCTCGATGATGCCCTGCTGCTGCTTGGAGCAGCCCAAGCCAAACCAGGCATAGAAGCTATCATTAAAATAAGCAATATGGGAGGCAAGACTTCTGCCGTAATAAATACGCCATAACCAGACCAGGGTACAGGCTTAAAATGTTTTCTAAAACAACTTTTTAATTGTTGATATTCTGGGCGTTGAACCTCACGCTGAATACCGCCCTTTAAATAACTCAAGGTTTTAAAACGCAGATTTCTGGGTAACCCTTGGGACTTTTGCAAAGAAAAATAAATTAAATCTTGGAATTCATTTTCGTTTAACTTCACTTTATGCTGCTGCAGATCAGACTCTATAGTTCTTAAAATGGACTCTATGGCCAACTCTAACTTTAAATGAGCCGGGCCGCCCACACAAACAGCCCAAGAATGAATAGATTGTTCAATTTTTGCTTTCACAGAAAACCCCCGCGTGCCAATATTATTTATGCATAATATCATAAAAAATAAATTATAGCAAGAGTTTTTTATGTTTTTACTCTTTCCCCAGGCTTATCGTAGGGGCAGGCCCGTGCCCCGCGGCAACCCCCTGTCGTTGCCCCGAGATCCCCCTATCTTTAGAGCTTAACCCCATGCTATTGGCTTTCCATCACTCCCATCGTCTTAGCTTCAGCCAAAACGTGATCTCTAATAGCCTCCTGTAATTGGGCATCTGTGCTGCTAGGCGCTAAAGTTAAATGGTTGTCTAAAGCGTATAAGTGCAAATAATAACGATGCTGCCCTGTTGGCGGGCAAGGGCCTTGATAACGCAGGTTACCCCAGCTGTTCTTTCCCACCACCCCTACATCGGACGTTAATTGCGTAACCGTTGCGGGAATATTCCAGACTAGCCAATGGATCCATAAACCGGAGGGCGCATCCGGATCTTCTAATACCAAAGCTAAACTTTGGCTGTTTGCGGGCACATCTTGCCATTGAACGGATGGAATTTGATCCCCGCCCTTACAACTATACTGTACATTAATTTGCCCATTGCTGTTGATTAAATCTGTTTGTAAACTTAAAGCAAAAATATTTGAGTATCCGGTCGCTAGAAATAATCCTAGTAAAATCATTTTGCGATATTTTTTAAACATTATTTATCCTCCATAAATATTTATACACTAATTTGCATCCGACAGCCTAATAGGTATATAAATTACCGTATCGTTCACTACATTACCGAGCAATAATGAAAAACTCTCCCAGCGAACTGCAAACTACACTCAAAGAACTATCCGATCGGCTTGTTTTCTTGCAAAAACCCATCCGCATACTCAATGCGATAAAATGGGATGACCATATTAAAGAAGATTTTTTAAATCATAAAGGTAAAAAATTACCTGCCGTTACCAAAGACTATTATGCTAACCTCCCCTTAAACTTTGAAGCGCGCGATCTGCGCGATAATCTTATAGGGCTAGAGCATCAAATCCATAAAAAATTAGGTCAATTTAACCCTATAGGTATGATAATGACACGTATGTGTCAGGAATATCGTACTACCATTGACATGCTGGTGCATCGCGGCCAACATCAATTTACGGAGTTAAGTCAGGAATTATATGGCAGCGTGAGCGATGTCTTTTATGTAAACGGTCCCTCGCTAAAAGATTTGGCGGATAATCTTTCGCTCACACTCAAACAATTAGGGCAAAGCTGGGCGGGTGATAAAGACGACAAACGGTATACCAGCAAAGAAGCGGTGCAAATTTTATCGCACCGCTTAGGTCGGTATTTTACCGATCCGCATGAAAAAATTACCGTCAAAAGCGACGATGGCATTGTTGCCGATGCTGCTGCGGGCGCGGAAGTATTAAAATTACGTAAAGATGCGCTGTTTAGCGAGCGTGATTTAAAGATTTTAGAAGTGCATGAAGGCTGGGTGCATGTAGGCACAACCTTAAACGGTAAAAACCAACCCTATTGTACTTTTTTAAGCAAGGGCACGCCCTCTACTACCCTATTTCAAGAAGGTTTAGCCATCCTCATAGAAATGTTCAGCTTTGTTTCCAGCCCACAGCGCATACAGCGTTTGATCGATCGCATTCACGCCGTGCACATGGCAGAAAATGGTGCCAATTTTATAGAGGTATTCCATTTTTACTTAGGAAAAGATCCGGATATGGAAAATGCTTATAGACACACGGTCCGTATCTTTCGTGGCAGTTTACCCAATTTAGGGCCTTTTACTAAGGATATAGTCTACAGCAAAGGCTTTGTACTTATTTTTAATTATATTCGCTTGGCTATCGCCGAAGGAAAATTAGATCAGATCCCCTTACTCTTCTTGGGCAAAGTACATTTAGAAGATTTGCGCGTTTACGCTAATTTAATTGAAGAAGGTACCATCGTTGCGCCTAAGTATTTACCCGTGTATTTTAAAGACATAGCGGCATTGAGCTCGTGGATGGCCTATTCGTTATTCCTGAGTACCTTGTCGTTGGAACCCTTGTTTCATGATTACAGGAGTATTTTGTGATGTCATTTGCCCTTTATCTGTTCACTTGCACTTGACACATTCTTTAATTCTTGACAGCATAATGCACTCTCAAAGCGCATGCGTACCGATTAAGGGAAAGAAAGAATGACTGTTCCAAAAATAAGCAAACGTGCTATTAAGATCACTGTAGTTGTTATTGTAGTCTTAGTCGTCATTATGATAGTCAAAAAAATAATATCTCCCAGTACGGCTGCCCCTACTGCTGCTGGAGCTATAGTCAATGCCGTTACCGCCAAAGAAGCCTCTTGGCATGTACAGATCCAATCTACGGGTACTATCAATACTTTTAAGGGCGCCATGTTAAAAGCGCAGGTATCCGGGCCCGTCACGGCCATTTATTTTGAGTCCGGCACTATGGTAAAAGCCGGGGATAAGCTGATTCAAATCTATCCGGATATCGTCGCCGCGCAATTGGAAAAAAATAAAGCTATATTACAGTTGAAGTTACTCACCTACCAGCGCTACGCCAATTTGTATAAAAAAAATGTAGTATCACAGCAAGACTTAGATACGGCTTATTCCAATTGGCAGCAAAGTATTGCTGATGTGCAAGACTCTGAAGCTACCTTACGTCAATACAATGTCACTGCCCCCTTCGATGGTATGGTAGGCTTAAGGCAAGTGAGTGTAGGCGAATATTTGAATGTGGGATCCGAAATTGTCGATTTAGAACAAGTTGATCCCATACGCGTTGATTTTAGCGTCCCCGATATTTATGTAGATGAAATTGCCGTAGGCCAAAAAGTTTCTATCGTATCCAGTGCCGATCAAACCAAGTCTTACGATGGCCAGGTTACCGCTATTAACTCAGCAGTAGATCCCACTACCCGCAGCATCGCTTTATGGGGATCGGTACCCAATGCCTCCCATACATTATTGCCGGGGAGTTATGCCGTGGTAACCTTGTACAGTTTAAAAACCCACCCCGTGGTCACTATTCCACAGACAGCCTTAAGCTACGACAGCTCCGGTGGTGCCGTCTATAAAATCGTGGATGGCATAGCCAGAAAAACCAATGTCACTATAGGCATGCGCCAAGGGAATGAGGTTTCTATTGCCTCGGGCTTGGCTGCAGGCGACGTAGTAGTTTCGGATGGCATTATTAAAATTCAATACGATGGCCAACCCGTACAAATCGCCGCTTTAGATGGCAAAACAGTCGCTGCTTCTGCAGAAAAAAAATAGTTAGAGAGACTAAAACCTATGACCAGTTTTACCGACGTTTTCATCCGCCGCCCGGTATTTGCCATGTCGGTCAGTTTGTTATTATTGGCCATAGGTTTAGCGGCATTTTTTAAATTAACCGTGCGCCAATTTCCCAAAATGGACGCCTCGGTCATCACGGTGACCACCAGTTATCCCGGTGCCGATGCCAATTTAATGTCTAACTTCATTACCACCCCCTTAGAAAATGCGCTAACCGGTGTAGACGGTATTGATTACGTCACCTCCAGCAGTACCCAAAACACCAGTAGTATCACCGTTTACTTTAAACTCAATTATCCTATAGACAAAGCCCTAACGGATGTTTCTAATGCCGTTGCCTCCAAAAGCAATGTGTTGCCTAAAAATGCCTTCACACCCGTAATTGGTAAGTCCGACCCCAGCGCCAGAGCCGTTTTATACTTAGGCTTTATCAGTGATACCATGACACCAGGGGCAGTGAATGATTACTTACTGCGTGTGGTACAACCGCAAATAGGGGTATTAAATGGCGTGGGTCAAGTCCAAATTTATGGCGCTCGCACCTATGCTATGCGCATCAACATTGATAGCGATAAACTAACCGCCTATAACCTCACGGCGTCAGATGTGTACACCGCCTTAGCCGAACATAATTTACAATCTACCGCGGGTACTATCTATAGCCATTATCAGGAATTCAATGTTTCAGCCAATACGGACATGCATTTCCCGGAGCAATTTGATGACATTCCCTTGAAAACTGTAAATGGCACAGTAGTGCGCATAAAAGATGTAGGCTATGCCACCTTAGGCGCATTAAATTATAACAGCTCCGCTTATTTTAATGGTAAACCCGTCACTGTCATGGGCATCTTGCCTACCTCCGACGCCAACCCGCTCGCTGTCGCTAAACAAATTAAGGCCGTGCTTCCTGGGCTACAGAGTAAGATGCCCGCAGGCTTAAAAGTAGATATCGTTTACGATTCTACTATTTTCATCCAAGAGTCGATCACAGAGGTAGATAAAACCATCGTTGAAGCCGTTATTTTTGTGATTTTTGTGATCTTTTTATTCTTAGGGAATTTTCGCGCTGTGTTGATCCCTATCATCACCATTCCCTTATCCTTAATCGGTGTCTGCGTGATCATGATGGCCTTAGGCTACAGCTTAAATACGCTCACACTGTTGGCCTGGGTGCTGGCTATAGGCTTAGTCGTAGATGACGCCATTGTGGTCTTAGAAAATATCCATAGGCATATGGAAAATGGAATGAAACCTATTCCCGCTGCAATCGTAGGTGCAAGGGAAATTGGTTTTGCTGTTATCGCCATGACCATTACCTTAGCCGCAGTGTATGCGCCTATTGGTTTTTCCGGCGGCATCACGGGTATTTTATTTTCTGAGTTTGCATTTACGCTTGCGGCAGCCGTTATTGTATCCGGTTTTATTGCTTTAACCCTCTCGCCGATGATGTGTTCGCGCCTTATTAAAATAGATCACGATCCCAATCATCAAAAAATCGCTCAAAAAATCGATGCTGTTTTTAGTAAAATCATGGCGCGATATCGCGCTCGTTTGCAAAAAGTCCTTACTAGAAAAAGCATTGTGATTATTTTCACCCTGCTCATGTGGTTGGCGTGTTATTTTCTCTATACGACCACACGTGAAGTTCTAGCGCCTGCAGAAGATCAGGGTGTGATGTTCACCAACTTTAATGCCCCCGCAGGCAGTAATGTCAAATATATGGAAAAATTTAGTGGTGCTATAAATGGTATCTATGAAAAACAACCCGAAGTTGAACATGTAGCGGTTATCAATGGCACTACCGGCGACAATGTGGGCGTTTCCTTTGCGCCCTTAGTCGATTGGAACAAGCGTGACCGCTCGCAATTTGATATTATGGCAGCCGTTACTCCAGCTCTAAATACTATTCCGGGTTTACAAGTCTATGTCATTCCTTTGCCTTCTATTCCTTTGCCCGGTAGCCAAGCCACTATTTATTTCGCTATTTCTAGCCCAGACGGCATAAACACTTTATTGCCCGCCATTAATGGCTTATTGAAGGCAGTGGCCAATAATCCTGGTTTTAGACCGGGGACGCAAATAGATTTAAAGATTGACCAGCCCCAAATTAATATCACTATAGATCGCTTGAAAGGCAGCGACCTGGGCATTTCGGAAAGTGCTATAGGCAATACTTTAGCCGCTATGTTTGCTTCGCCACAAAACTTACAATTTTCTTATAACGATCGCAGTTATTATGTAGTACCGGAATTTATCAAAAATTTTAACTATGAAGCCTCTCCCGATGATTTACAAAATGTATACGTCAGAAGTGACACTACCCAACAGTTAATTCCTTTATCCAATCTTGCTAGCATAGCAAACACAGTGCAACCGGAAAGCATCAACCATTTCCAACAAATTCCCTCAGCTACCTTACAAGCTTATTTAGTAGGCAGTTACAGTACCAGTCAAGCCATCGGCTTTATAACGGATTATATGGATAAAAACTTTCCCAAAATTGCTTATAATTATGGTGGCCAAACACGCTACTACATTCAGTCACAAGGTGAAATGACGCAAGTGATGTTATTCGCTCTTATCATCATTTTTTTGGTGCTGGCGGCGCAGTTTGAAAGCTTTAGAGATCCGCTGATCATCCTCATCGTCGTGCCTATCACCATTGCTGCCGCTATTGCTGTCTTGCGCTTAGTCGGCGGTAATATGAATATTTACAGTAAGATTGGTTTAACCACTTTGATAGGCTTAATTGCCAAACATGGTATTTTGATCGTGGAATTTGCCAATCAGTTACAAGAAAAAGGCATGTCTAAATTGGATGCAGTGGTTGAATCCGCCACCTTGCGATTAAGGCCCATATTAATGACCACGGGCGCCATGGTATTAGGCGCCCTGCCCTTGGCCTTTGCCAGCGGCGCAGGTGCCCATTCGCGCATGCAGATTGGTATTATTATCGTCGCTGGTATGACCTTTGGTACCCTATGTTCATTGTTTGTCGTCCCGGCTTGGTATTTATTGTTGGCGAATACAAAAGAGGCTAATCCTGAAATGGAACGTGAAATCGAAGAAGCGATAGAGAAGATGGAACGGCTTGAGGATGATAAGAAGTAATAAAGAAGGCCGTGTTTGTTTGTCCTCAAATATTTTGAATAGCAGAGTGCTGTCATTGCGAGGTGACCGTTTCAGAGAAAGGTATGCGAAAAAGCAGGGCGAGCAACGGTCTCCTCGCAATGACGAGTTTCGTGGAATTCAACACGCTCACAGTACAAATAGAAGCACACTTTTTTCTTGAAAAGAGCGTATAATGACGGACTCAAGACCCACTCGTCACCGTTTCATCAGTAGGGAGGGCAACAGAACGCAAGTCATTCTCCACCACTTGCAAACGCACTGTACCACCCTGTACTAATGTACCAAATAGCATTTCGTCTGCCAGAGGCTTTTTGATCTTTTCTTGGATAAGGCGTGCCATGGGACGCGCACCCATTTTTTCATCGTAGCCATGAGTTGCCAACCATTGTTTAGCTTCATCATCCACTTTTAATTTAATCTTATGTTCTTCTAGCTGCACTTCCAATTCCATTAAAAATTTATTGACGACACTTTCCACGATTACCTTATCCAAGGGTTTAAATTGCACAATGGCATCAAGGCGGTTTCTAAACTCTGGCGTAAACATACGTTTAATAGTTGCTAAAGCATCGCTGTGTAGCTCTTGTTCGGCAAATCCTACGGAGTTTCTAGCCAAATCTTCAGCGCCAGCGTTGGTAGTCATGATTAAAATAACATTCCGAAAATTAGCCTTGCGGCCGTTGGTGTCAGTTAAAGTACCATGATCCATCACTTGCAATAATAAGTTATACACATCCGGATGTGCTTTTTCAATTTCATCCAATAACACTACGGAATAGGGATGGCGCGTTACCGCTTCGGTTAACAAGCCGCCTTCATCGTAACCCACGTATCCTGGAGGCGCACCGATCAACCGCGATACGGTGTGTTTTTCCATATACTCTGACATATCGAAACGTATTAATTCCACACCCATCAATTGTGCCAAACGACGCGTTACCTCGGTTTTACCTACGCCCGTAGGCCCTGCCAATAAGAAACAGCCCACCGGCTTGTCAACTTCGCGTAAACCCGCACGGGATAGTTTAATGGCCGAACCCAAGGCTTCAATAGCTTCATCTTGGCCAAAAATCATCATTTTGAGATCGCGTACCAAACCACGTAGCACTTCTTTATCCGAAGTGGAAACCGTTTTAGTGGGTACATGTGCCATTTGCGCTACCACTTGTTCGATTTCAGCCGAATTAATAATACGTTTTTTACGATTATCGCCTTGTAAGGCTTGATGAGCACCCGCTTCATCTACAATATCAATTGCTTTGTCGGGTAAAAAGCGATCTGTAATAAAGCGCGAAGACAATTCTGCAGCCGCACGCAACGCCCTTAAGGAATAACGAATGCCATGATGGAATTCAAATTTACGGCGCAACCCTTTTAATATTTGATATGTTTGCTCTACCGTCGGTTCACTAATATCCACCCGCTGAAAACGTCTAGCCAAAGCGTGGTCTTTTTCAAAAATACCGCGGTATTCTTGATAAGTCGTAGCCCCGATGCATTTTAAATTGCCCGATGTTAAGAGCGGTTTAATTAAATTAGACGCGTCCATGACGCCCCCCGATGCCGCCCCGGCACCCACAATAGTGTGGATCTCATCTATAAATAAAATAGCGCCTGGCTGCTCATTTAACTCATGTATCAATTGTTTAAAGCGTTTTTCGAAGTCACCGCGATATTTCGTCCCCGCTAGTAGATTACCTAAGTCTAAGGCATACACGGTGCAATGACTGATAATGGCCGGAACTTTATTTTCCACAATCAATTTAGCCAGACCTTCAGCAATCGCTGTTTTCCCCACACCGGCTTCACCTACCAATAAAGGATTGTTTTTACGTCTACGGCATAAAGCTTGTATAGTCAAAGCAATTTCTTCTTCGCGACCGACTAGCGGATCAATCTTCCCCGTCATCGCCAATACATTTAAGTTTGTGGTATAAGTTTCTAATGCCGTTTGCCCGCCCGAAGAACTGCTTTCCTCTTCACCCATAGGGGCATGCATATTGTCTGATTTAAACGGCGAGGATAATTCTTGTGACTTAGTGGCGGTACCTTGACTCAGATAATTCACGATATCTAAGCGGTTAACTTGTGATTTTTTTAAGATGTCTACCGCTTCACTGTCTGGTTCGCTAAATATAGCGGCCAAAACATTCGCGCCATCCACTTCGCCGCGTCCTCCGGATTGACCCACGTGGAAAAGCGCCCGTTGCAAGACCCGTTTAAAGCCCAAAGTCGTTTGTATTTCTTGTTTATCGTCCATTGGAGAATGGCTCGGTATTTTTTCCAAAGCTTCGGACAATTGAAAGTAAATTTGATCCACATCGGCACCACAGGCCAAAAGCGCATCCAATGCCGAGACATTTTTTAGTAACGAGAACAATAGATGCTCTACGGTAATATATTCATGCGAGCGATCTCTTGCTTCTTTAAAAGCTTGATTGAGCGTAAGCTCTAATTCTCGATTCAACACGGTTATTTCCTCCAACACATGCGGCGTTCGCCAAAACGCCTTTATCTCACTTCCCCTATTTATAACCTTAGCTTAAAAATACAAATATGCGTAATTTCAGGCGATAAAAGCATAAAATTGAGTGCATTTTGTACATAATAAGTGCGTTTATACTCGCAGCAGTGGGTTTTTTAGGTCCACCTCTAGCCCTAGCACAAAAAGAGTGTGTAGAGTATATCATGAGAACATTTTTATTTCTTGCAACAAATTAGGGCCTGTAGCCCGTGGGTTTGTCGAAGCGAAAAAAAGAATACAGCCAGGCAAAATATTAGCAAATTTGAGAAGAATATCGGGCAATATTTGACAAAAATTGGCTAATATTGGGGCCTCTTCATTTGGCAGCCGATAAACCCATAACTACAGGCCCTACATATATTCGTTGATGATATCTCCAAATGCCGAGCTGGAAACGAGCGTTGCCCCGTCTAGCAAGCGCGCAAAATCATAGGTAACCTGCTTGCTGCTAATAGCCCCTTCCATACCCTTAATAATCAGGTCGGCTGCCTTATCCCAACCTAAATGGCGCAACATCATTTCTGCGGATAAAATTAGCGAGCCTGGATTGACCTTATTTTGCCCAGCGTATTTAGGTGCTGTACCATGAGTGGCCTCAAAAATAGCTGTTTCTGCGCCTATATTAGCGCCTGGAGCGATGCCTATACCACCTACTTGGGCTGCCAGCGCGTCAGAGACATAATCGCCATTGAGATTTAAGGTAGCGATAACGCTATACTCTTCCGGTCTTAACAAAATCTGTTGTAAAAAGGCATCTGCAATTACATCTTTGATTACTATGGTTTTTCCCGTTTTGGGGTTTTTGATTGCTTGCCAGGGGCCAGAGTCTATTATTTTAGAATTAAATTCTGAATGCGCCAAAGAGTATCCCCAATCGCGGAAGCCACCTTCGGTATATTTCATGATATTGCCTTTGTGTACTAAGGTTACAGAAGGCTTATCGTGATCTATGGCGTATTGTATGGCCTGGCGCACTAGGCGCTCTGTACCCTCTTTAGACACAGGTTTAATGCCAATGCCACACATCTTAGGAAAGCGAATTTTTTTCACATGCATTTCATTCTGTAAAAAAGCAATCACTTTATCCGCTTCGGGACTGCCACCTTGCCATTCGATACCCGCATAAATGTCTTCTGAATTTTCTCTGAAAATAACCATGTCCACTTTCCATGGTTCTTTAACCGGACTGGGTGTACCCGTAAAATAACGCACAGGTCTTAAACAAACGTACAAATCCAGCTCTTGTCGTAAAGCTACATTCAGTGAACGTATGCCGCCACCGACAGGCGTACTCAACGGTCCCTTAATGGCAACCTTAAAATCGCGTATGGCCTGCAAGGTTTCCTGGGGTAAATATTGGTTAGCACCATAGACTTTAACTGCTTTGTCGCCAGCATAAATTTCCATCCAGGCAATGGCCTTATCGCTGCCATAGGCTTTTTTGACGGCATGATCTACCACGTGACGCATCACCGGCGTAATATCCGCCCCTATGCCGTCGCCTTCGATAAAAGGAATAATAGGGTTATTGGGTACCACGCAATGGCCTTTGGCATCGTGGGTGATCTTTTGACCATTCGCAGGCACCGTGATGGAATGATAGGACATACAAAACCCCTTACTCTGTAAAATGATATGGGGCATATTGTATCCTATGACGCTAAGATAAGAAATAGGGCGAAATGATTTATCCCCTATACTAGGAACTGGGATTAGTCATTACGAGCTTGCGAAGCAACCCAGAAAATCTTGGTGCGTGAAAAACCATCACTTACAACCGGGCTAACAACACACTGTGGCACTCTACAAAAACCGGATTTTTACTCCTGAATTGCTTCGCAAGCTGGCAATGACCGATCTGAGCAATTCCACACACTTGCAGGACCGATAGAATATATCTTCTTTGTTGGTTATTCCCCTACAGCGAAGACGAGCGAATTACCATCATTTTTTCATAGGTCATGTCCTGCATGGAATAGGGAATACCACCGATGCCAAAACCAGATTGTTTGCGCCCGGAAAAAGGCATCCAATCTACTCTAAAGGCAGTGTGATCATTCACCAATACCGTGTTGGCTTGCAACCGCTTTACCATCTCTAAAGCCACATCTATACTTTGAGTAAACACTGCCGCTTGAAAGGAAAATGGCAACGCATTGGCATTTTTAATGGCTTCATCTCGTTGCGCATAGGAATTAATACACACCACAGGCCCGAAAACTTCTTCTGTGCACACCTTAGTGCTTAAGGGAGCATTGTAAAGAATCGTCGGGGCGTAACAACTATCCGACAAAGCCTTACCGCCACACAGAAGCTTAGCCCCTGCCGCTACCGCTTCATCCACCCATGTTGCCACGCGTTTTAATTCCGTAGCCGTAATCAAAGGCCCTACTTCGGTTTTCGCGTCTAAAGGGTCACCCACGCGCAATTTTTCAGCCGCGGCCGTTATTTGTTGTGCCAATTGCTGTGCTATTTTTTCAGATGCAAAAATACGTTGCACTGAAATACACACTTGCCCGGCATGGTAAAAACCTCCCTTTGTCAATAAAGGTACGGCATCGGCCATATCCGCATCCGCTTCCATTATAACGGGTGCAGCACCGCCATGTTCTAGAGTACAGCCTGCTCCAGGCGGTAATAAAGAACGCAGATGCCAGCCTACACGGCTAGAGCCTATAAAAGATAAAAAACTGATGCGTGGATCGGAGACTAATTTTTCAGCAATTGCACTAGGACAAATAACCGCTTGCGCGTAAGCCCGGGGTAAGCCTGCTTCATACAATAATTCCAGAAATGCTAAACAAGATAAGGGGGTACTGCTGGCTGGTTTAATCAATACTGGACAACCCACGGCAATAGCGGGAATTACTTGATGTACAACTAAATTAAGAGGATGGTTAAAGGCGCTAATGGCCAATACCACGCCCACAGGTTCCCGAAAAGTATAGGCCATGCGATGTAATGAAGATGGCGTTATCCCCATCGCGATTTCATTCCCGGTCATATGGGACATTGATTCTATGGCAATTTTAATACCCTGAGCGGCGCGCTCGGTTTCCACTAAAGAATCGACTAAAGGTTTTCCGCCTTCTTCCGCTGCGCGTTTGGCAAATTCTTCACGGCGTGCCACCAACAATTGATGTGCTTTTTCTAAAATAGCGATACGCTCAGGTACTGCGAGCGCTTTTTTAGGTTGATTAAATAAATCATACGCTGCGGCCAAGGCTTTTTCCGCTCGCGCTTCATTCCACAACTCTACCTCGGCGATCACCCGATGGTCAAACGGCGACAGTACTTTCAAGTTAGGCATACGACTCCCCTATAATGTACACGTTAGCGCTCTCTTCAGGCACATCACGTACTTAAGTCTAAGGCTTTTACGGCCAAATAGACTTTTATTTGGGGGTCTATTGACATTTGGTTTATCAGCTGCAAAATGAATAAAGCGGGCCAAATGTCAACAGACCCTAAAATCCCCGAATATTTCAAGATACGCTCTTGCTTGCTTCTTCAAGTATAATAGGGCTATATTAGCAGAAAAACAATTAACCGAGTTGCCACGATGTATTATCAATTAGGTAGTCATGCCGCTGAACAGACGCGCTTAGAAATACAGGCAAAATTATGGGGTGATGCAAAATATATACAGTTTTCGGACACAATGAATGTTTGCGAGCTGGGCTGCGGCAATGGTATTAATTTATGGATTGCGGAGCATTTAATCAACGGTCATTATCTGGGGGTGGATGTGCAGGCGGAACAGATAAAAGCCGCAAAAGAAAAAGCACTGTTAAAGGGTTTAAAAAACGTTGAATTCCTGGTTGGGAATGCTGCAAACACAAGCATAGCTTCTCAGTGGGCCGATTTGACTTTCTGTAGACTCGTTCTTGTACATAACCCAAGGCCGATAGAAGTAATAAGCGAGATGGTTCGGATTACTAAGCCAAAGGGAAGAATTCTAGCGATTGAACCTAATAATTTATCCCATATTGCCTATAACAAGCCCTACTTAAACAAATGTCATCATGCACGAGTAAGATATATGTATGCCCAAGGTAAAGGAACCTTAGACATCTGTTCTCAACTATACCATTTATTTAAATGTGCTGGAGCTTCTCATATCACTATTAAACAACATCCTATTTATTTTGATTCCCGCGAACCTAAACTTCTTCAAGAGCTTTACGCTGGTTGGGCTATTATGCTCACAACCTTAAAAGACGAATTGTTAAAAGATAACGTGATTACAGAGAATGATTATGAAATGGCTATAAAGGAGACTGAACATATTAACGAGGGGGATAGCATCTATCAATGTGTATGGATAGCAGAAGGAATTATTTTAAAATGAGCAAAACAAACTTTAAAACCACTCGATTCATCTTAAAGGGAGTATTCATATTGATGATTAGCCTGCAGACTTGTTTTGCTAATGAATTTGTAGTTGATCATAAAACAATTTCCTACACTGATACAGGTTCTGGAAAACCCGTGGTGCTGATACATGCTTTCCCTACAGATCAGCAACTCTGGAAGCAACAAATAGAACCGCTTAAAAAACATTTTCGTGTCATTACATTGGATCTTTGGGGATTTGGTCAATCAGCCCCTACTGATGGTAAGGCCATTACCATGACCCAATATGCCGATGAGGTAAATACATTACTCACTCATTTGCAGATACAGCATGCCATTATTGGTGGTGAATCAATGGGGGGATATATCGCATTGGCATTCTTAAACAAATACCCACAAAAAGTTGCGGGTTTGATACTCGCAGATACCCAACCCATTGCCGACAATGCGGATACCAAAAAGAAACGCGAAACTTCAGCACAAGATGTGCTTCAACATGGAACGGAAAATTTAATCACCGGGTTTATACCAAAAGCTTTATCGCCACAGGCTTCTGAAGAAATAAAATTATCTTTATATAAACTTATGCAGAAACAGTCTGCAAAGGGTATTGCATCTGCATTACGGGGCATGGCCTTGCGTCAAGATATGTCTGGTACTCTTGCTGCAACCTCATTGCCAGTCTTGATCATTACCGGAGAGGAAGACAATGTTATTTCACCACAGCAAAGTCATGACATGCATGCGCTTTCTAAAAATAGCACATTGGTCGTTATCAAAAATGCGGGGCATCTATCCAACCTTGAACAAGAAGAGAAATGGGATAAAGCCGTTATTGAAATGTTTGGTTAAGAAGATTTTTCAAAATATACTCCTAGCAGTTGATTTTTAGGTGTTATCAGCGCTTTGGCTTACAGCAATTCTGTCATTCAAGCCCCTTTATAACACCTAATTTCAAATCGCTATGAGTATATCTTAAAAAAAGGGAAAGGGCGGTTGAGGGATAAAAGAGTACACCTTTTTATACCACCTCCTATACGATTCCATGTATAATGCGTATGGAATTATAATTTTTGAGGAGATAGTATTATGCGGAAATTTATTTTGACTACTGTATTGGCTTTGGGGGTTGCAAATTGTGCGCTGGCGGCTGATTTTAGCGGCAAATACCAATGTCATTTGACAGACCACACTGATGGGCCCTTTGATGCGACGCTGGTTTTGAAGCTAAACCCTAAGGCAAGCTTTCTAACTGCGGGTTATGCAAGTTATGATATTGCGTTTCATGTTGCCGGTATACCCTATGAATATACGGGCATCGCCGCGGCTAGAGGAAATGATTTAGCCTTGTATTTTGAAAGCACAGGTGAGAAAAAGAATCCTGATGACCGGGGGGTAGGCATCGCTTCTGTTATTTTAGATCAAGACAAGTCTGGAAAAAATGGTGTGAGTATTCATAAATTCTATTATGAGAACTCCTACAAAGGCAAAAGCAATTATGGCTTTGAGGAATGCACCAAAGCGTAGTAGCCTACACAGCGACACCCTGTCAGCATTGCGATAGGGTGTTTAGCCCTCATTAGACTGAATTAGTTTGCAATTGTCTAATTAGATTTTAATGGAAATGAGAGACATGCCCGTATCATGGCAGATAGTCTATTATTATCACAGAGGGGAAGAAGTTTTTCATGGGAGAGGCAAAAAAAGTCTTGCTGAAGCATCAACCGTCCGCAGAGAGTATATAAAATCGCTGCAAGAAGCAGATAAGGGCAATTATAATTTACTATTTGAGGTTGTTAGATCTTAAAGCATACTGTATTACGTAATATAACGTTATACCGGGCTTTAAAACATGCTTTTTGGCTATAAAAACAAAAAACTATCACACCCCACTCATCCGCCCCTAAATAGATACGACACTGGAAAATTGCACAAAACTATGGCATTATAGGCTGAATACAACTTGAATCAGGTCAAATATGAGTCACAACCCAGTGGTTATAGGCTTATCCGGAGGAGTGGATTCCTCCGTGTCAGCTTATTTACTAAAAGAGCAAGGCTACGCCGTAGAAGCGGTCTTTATGAAAAACTGGGAAGAAGACGATACCGATGAATACTGCTCGGCCAGCGTCGATGTCGCCGATGCAAAAGCCGTGTGTGATACCTTAAACATCCCCCTACATACGGTTAACTTTGCCGCCGAATATTGGGATCGCGTCTTTGATATTTTCTTACGGGAATATCATCTAGGCCGTACACCGAATCCAGATATCTTGTGCAACAAAGAAATTAAATTTAAGTTATTTTTAGACTATTGCTTAAAAACGCGCGGCGCGCAGTATTTGGCGACGGGCCATTATGCCCAGATAGCCAAGCACGAGGATCACTATCAGTTACTCAGAGGCGTAGACAGCAATAAAGATCAAAGCTATTTCATCTATACCTTAGGCCAAAAGGCTCTGAGTCAATCCTTATTTCCCATCGGACATTTAACCAAACCCGAAGTGCGTACCCTCGCTAAAAAAATGGGCTTAAAAACACACGATAAAAAAGACAGTACCGGCATTTGTTTTATAGGCGAACGTAAGTTCAAAGATTTTCTAGCCCGATATTTGCCTGCGCAGCCTGGCAATATAGAAAGCATCGATGGCAAGATCATAGGCGTACACGATGGCTTAATGTATTACACCATAGGTCAGCGCAAGGGTTTAAAACTAGGCGGTAAAAAAGAAGCGCTGGAAGCACCCTGGTATGTTATAGACAAACAAGTAGCGCGCAATGTGTTGGTGGTAGCGCAAACGCATGAACACCCCTTATTGTATAAAAATAGTTTATACTGTACGGATTTATCTTGGTGCGATGGTAATGTGCCTTCCTATCCCTTACGTTGTACGGCTAAAACGCGTTATAGACAAAAAGACGCCGCTTGCACGGTTACACCAGCGGCTGACGATAATACCCTACTCGTCACTTTTGATGCCC
>JAJNBM010000078.1 GCA_021156165.1 Gammaproteobacteria bacterium
AGTGTGAGCAAGGAACAACACAATGGCACCTTTGTATATTGTGATAATAGACAAACTGGTAACGATTGGCGTTTGGTAATCAGCAAAACAGGCCGCTATCGCGTTGAGAAAATGCGGGATGAGCGGTGCTAGGAAACATCTATTCCCAGAAATTCCCAATTGTTGTCAAATGGAACATTAATGGCTTTACTGTCCACAGCAATAAAGCAACCACTAGCCCCTGGCTTATTTTCATGCGTATACCTTCCTATATAGATCTGATTGTTATATATAGTTCGGCAGATATAGTTCCGTGAATAATAAACCTCTTTATGCTCCTTATCGATAATGATTTCGCCGCCACCTATTGGGGTGGAGGTGAGAGGAAATCGTGTCCAGACTATTTTTTTTATGGGGCCTGTAAGTACTTCAAATGTGTCGCTGTGTTTGACTGTATTTATTATAATAATATTACACTTGCTACGGAATAGCTCCCCTATCACCCACTTATGATTATACTTCATTCTACAAGCATATAAAGGATCTTTGCCACGATACCCTAAGATAAGGGGTGTGCTAGCGAACGAGGAAGTTGCCCACGTTATTCCAGAGGCTTTTAAGGCCTTTACAGTATTTTTTGTATCCCTTTCCAGATCTTTTTGTGCAAACCTGCTTAGTGTTCCTACCCGATCGACTTGATGTATTTCTACGCTTTTCTTATAACGGGCCAAAGAGGAAGAAAACAGTAGTGCATTGTTTAAACTTAAGGCTACCAAAATAAAGGCTACTGCGAGGCTTATATTGATCTTGGGTAAAAGGTTAAACGGTTTTTTATCTCGGCTATAGAGTACGGCTATTGCGTAAGCGACAGTATAGGTTATCAAAAAAATCCGGTTGGCATATTCGGTTAAATTAATAGGATAGTATAGAGTATTTCTCAAATTAAATAGAAAATCCACACTCGCTGATATGGCAAATAAAGGTAAGGTTAGCATAAATGTTTTGATGCAGGTAAAGGTATATTTAGAATAAGGGATCGGTGCGTTACCATCCTGATAAGAGGAATTGATAAAAATAATACCCAATAAGGCAATACTTGAAAATAATATTGTATGTTGAAAGAAGGGATGGGATCCTAAAAATACCAGGGTAAATAAGGATATGATTAAAAAGGCTAACACCATGATGGCTAAAAAAGGATAGAGATAACGAAATAACTGCAATAATAACCACCGTAAATTATCAATAATATTAGGCCGTTGTCTGCCTAGAAATATTCCCACGGAAAGTAGAAAGGGACAAATAAACAGAGTAAAGGAGATCGTTAACAATAAATCTTTTAGAAAATTCACGTGCACTAAGGTAAATAGACTTGCACTAAGATAGAGTATACTCCAAGCCAATCCAGAAAAAACACAGGAAAAAATCAATAAACAGAAGGTATTCCATACTGTATAGAAAAGAGTGCTGTATTGATAATGGTAGCTATTATCACGATGATAAGCCCAATGAAAACAATGAATCATATAAATTGCTAACGATAAGTTAAGAAGCATCGGACCGAAAGTAGATCTGGGCACTATAGGAAAGTAGTTATGTAAGAAACTAATCATGATGCTTATGCAGAGTGCAGCAAAAGCACTACTTAGGCTCAAACGAATATTTTTTGAGCCATTATAACTAAAAACAGCCAATGTGCCCCAGGCATTAATAAATGCTACTATAAAAGCAGAGGAATAATGATGAAGATAAGAAAGGCTATCGGTGAGACCTACAAGAATGCCTATTGCAGAAAGTATTAATAATCCTCTAGGAACCGATTCTTCAAGATCAGAACGGTGTATATTCATACTAGAGCATCCGTTTCAACACATTATCTTTACGCACAAAATGATGATAAAGCGCACCTATAACATGCAATATCACTAAACCCAAAATAGTCCATGCTAAATAGGTATGCCATTGCCTAATAGTGTGACCGAAGCTGGGGGATACCGGCACAAAGGGCGCGGGCAAATTAAACCAACCCCAGAATACGGGTGGATTGTCTTTGGCAGTGGTAAAGATCCAGCCCGATAAACACATGGCCGTCACAACCCCATACAATAAATACCGTACTACTTTGGCCAAAATGACTTGTACGACAGGCTCATCCTGCGGATAGCGTGGCTTGATATTCCGGGCTGACCATAGCATAAAGACAATCATTAAGGCTAAGAGCGTTATGCCTAGGGATTTATGCCAGCCATAAACGGCGCCTTGCGTAGGGCCCGCTAAGATATCTAATAAGCTGCCTATTAACAGCATGCCCATAACACTCAGAGCAACCACCCCATGGAAAAGCTTGGTGACAAGACCGTAACGGTCGGTTGTATTTTTTATTTGCATGGGAACGTGCTCCAAACTCATGTTCTGCTGATTCTACGCTGTTTTTTGAGGGGTTGTAAAGGTTAATCACCCCGAGCAGGACGATTGAGGAGGGGCTGCTATAAAGCACAAGAATAAACCCGATCGGGATAGTTTTATAAAATTTTGACGCTATTACGGCCTAATTGCCCCGATCGGAATGAAATTGTTGTATACTTCATGTTCAGAAAAAAAGGTACCTTATTAGCAAAATGTCGCAAATTCAACTAAAAAATATTTCCATTGCTTTTGGCGCTGAGCTCCTCTTAGATCAGGCCGATTTAACCATTGAAGCAAAAGAACGTCTTTGTATTTTAGGCCGGAACGGCACGGGTAAATCGACTTTGCTTAAATTGATCAATGGTGAAATCAAAGCGGATAGCGGCGAAATCAGCTACCAAAATGGTATTGTTATTACTAAGTTAGCTCAGGATGTTCCTAGCAATGTGAGCGGAACCGTCTATACGATAATCACTCAGGGCCTGGGTAAAGTGGGGTTACTGTTAGCGCAATATCAAGCCTTAACCCATAAATTAACCGAGGACAGTTCTCAAAAAACATTGGATGAATTGCATACGGTACAGCAAGCCTTGGACAAAGAGCAGGGTTGGGATTTATCTTATAAAATAGAATCGATTATTTCGCTGCTGTCATTGCCAGCCGATATGGAGTTTGCTAGGACAAGCCTTAGTTAAAAACCCTGACATTATTCTTTTAGACGAACCCACCAACCATCTAGAAATAGAAGCGATTGATTGGCTGGAAAAATTCTTAAAAGAGTTTGCGGGCACTGTTATTTTTATAACGCATGATCGCACTTTTATGCAGGCGATTGCGACGCGCATGGTGGAATTAGACCGCGGCCAGTTGCGCAGTTATCCAGGTAATTATCAACAGTATCTAGATCGTAAGCAACATGAATTGGAAGTGGAGCAGACCCATAATAGAGAATTTGATAAAAAGCTTAAGCAAGAAGAGGCGTGGCTTCGTCAAGGTATTAAGGCAAGACGGACACGCAATGAAGGGCGAGTGCGCGCATTAGAAAAGTTACGCGCAGTACGTCAAAGTCGGCGTGAGCAGATGGGTACAGCTAAATTACAAATACAAAAAGGCGAACAATCCGGAAAATTAGTGATTGAAGCAAAAAATATC
>JAJNBM010000048.1 GCA_021156165.1 Gammaproteobacteria bacterium
CGTCTATGCCAACACCGTGCACATTTGGGCGCTTCCATTTTTTCCACTGCAATATGACACAACCCGGGAGCGGTAGTATCGGCTAATAAAGGCAGCGCTTCTGGTGCTAGTTCCACTATTGTTGCAGAGGTTATTAACACAAAACGTAACTCATCTTTTAACGCCGTTAACATTTCATATAGGGGGGCTTTGGCGGTAATAGTTACTTTTGCCTCTAAGCCTGAACCAATCAAACCTTCAGCACGTGCTGTTTCTAAAATTTTATTCACTTCATCCCGCACGCCCATAATGGTTTCAAAGTAGGTAGCATTCATCATCGTTTTCGAGGAAAATGAAGACAATCCTTCATAGTAAGTCGCTAACAATACCGACTTTTCACGTTGCCCTGGCAAGCACTGCCAGATCTCTTCGGCGGTAAAGCTCAAGATAGGCATCAACCAACGCACTAAAGCTTCTAGTATATGCATCATCGCCGTTTGGGCCGAACGACGTGCCAGGGCAGCGCGCTTGATGGTATATTGCCTGTCTTTGATCACATCTAAATAAAAACTGCCTAAATCGATACTGCAAAAATGATGAATTTTTTGATATACAGTATGAAACTGATATTGTTGATAGGCCTCTTTAATTTCTTGTTGCACTCTATAGGCCCTGTCCACAACCCATTGATCCAAAGCCACCATATCCTTAAAAGCAACGCTATCTTTTGCGGGATCAAAATCAAAAGTATTCGCCAATAAAAAACGCGTCGTGTTGCGTAGTCGTCTATACCCATCCGTATTGCGTTGTAAGATTTCATCGGATACGGCTAATTCCGTTTTATAATCAGTCGCTGCTACCCATAAGCGTAAAATATCCGCTCCCAGTGTCGTCACCACTTTTTCAGGCGCAATGACATTGCCTAAGGATTTAGACATCTTACGACCATGCGCATCCACGGTAAAACCATGGGTTAACAGCGCTTTATAAGGCACCTCCCCCGTAGCTGCCATAGAAGCCAATAATGAGGTTTGAAACCAGCCGCGATGTTGATCGGTGCCTTCCAAATAAAGATCAGCCGGAAATTGCAACTCGGGCCTACGCATTAAGACCGCATAAAAACTTACCCCCGAGTCAAACCACACATCCAGTGTATCTTCAATTTTAAAATAATCCTGGACATCCTGAACAGAAAATTGCTCTAATGGGATATCTTGCCACGCTTCAATCCCTTTTTCTTCAACAATCTTCGCTATCTCTAAAACAAGTTTTACACTGTTAGGATGCCATTCATTCGTTCTTTTATGACACCATAGAGGTATAGGCGTGCCCCATAAGCGTTGTCGTGAAATACACCAATCGGGGCGATTAGCAATCATGGCGCGTAAACGAGTTTGTCCATTGCTAGGGATGAATTGTATGTTTTCTATGGCTTCTAATGATGTTTCTCTCAGCCCATGGGCATTCATACTAATGAACCATTGCGGCGTGGCGCGAAAGATCACGGGTGTTTTGTGACGCCAGCAATGTGGATAACTATGAGTAATACGTTCTTGGTGCAAGAGATTGCCATTACTTTTTAACACCTCAATAATGGCATCGTTGGCTTTCATAATATGCATGCCACCAAACAAAGGCAGCTTATCGCTAAAACAACCATTGGCTTCTACTTCATGTGACACAGGTAAATTATATAGGCTCGCGGCTATATAGTCGTCTAAACCATGTGCGGGCGCAGTATGGACCGCACCAGTGCCCATCTCGGTACTCACATGTGTGCCTAAAATAACTGGCACTTGTCTATCGTATAAAGGATGTTGCAATAACAAACCTTCTAAGGCCTGACCACGGCAATAAGCAACGACGCGATATTGTGTCAGTGATAATTTCCCAACGAAATCATTCAGTAACGCTTCGGCACATAAATAATAATGAGACTGATGCACTTCTTTGACTTCAATTAAAGCGTAATCTAATTCGCCATTTAATGCCACCGCTTGATTTGCAGGCAGCGTCCATGGCGTGGTTGTCCAAATGGGAATATAAATTCCGGCGATGGGTGCCTCCTGACCGGGAGTATGATGACAGGCATCCCAAAAAAGCCCCTCATCGCTCACTTGAAAACGCACATAAATAGAAGGCGAGGATTTATCTTCGTATTCTACTTCTGCTTCGGCCAGCGCAGAGCCACAATCCATACACCAATGCACGGGTTTATAACCACGATGTAAATGACCGCGTTGCATGATATCGGCTAAAGCCCGCAGAATATCGGCTTCATAGCCAGACGCCATGGTTAAATAAGGATGCTGCCAATCGCCCATCACACCTAAACGTATGAACGAATCGCGCTGTAGTTCGATTTGCGATAAAGCATAGCGTCTACATTCGGCATAAAATTCTTTTTTATCTAAAACCTTTTTTTCTTTGGCTAGCTTTTTTTCTACATTCAATTCTATAGGCAAACCGTGACAATCCCAGCCTGGCACATAAGGCGCATCCAGACCTTCTAAATTCTTAGATTTAACGATGATATCTTTTAAAATCTTATTTAAAGCATGACCAATGTGTATAGGACCATTGGCATAGGGGGGGCCATCGTGCAAAATAAATTTACTACGCCCTTGACGTGTTTCGCGTAATTGCTGGTACACCGCTTGCTCTTGCCAAAATGCTAACCATTTAGGCTCTTGCGTGCTTAAATTCGCTTTCATGCTAAAGGTGGTCTGCGGCAGGTTTAAGGTATTTTTATACTCGAGGGCCATTCTATTCTGTCAATTAAAGTGTAAAGATAGGACATTATAGCGACTTTGACCCAACGACGCTAGCGGCCACCCTGCGGGTAAGGGTATTTTGGCATGATGAAATTTTTATTGCGCAAGGCTTCAACCCAACGCCGTACCACATAATCTTCTAAACTAGGCTCAAAATTAGAGACTTTATGACCCGATAGATCCGATAAAATCCAATACAACCGTTGCAGCGGGTAATGTCCTGAGACGATATCGCTGCTCACCCAGCCTCTTTCTTGGGCCAGCAAGAGCATATGTTCCACCACATCGGCCGCTTGTTGCACTATGGTGCCATAACCACCGCCTTCTCCACCCTCGCCACCGCCTTCGCTGTCTTCTAATACCCATAGATAGGCTATCAACTCGTGACAACCCGAAGCCAAGAAATGGCCATAATCGTATATTTTCCAACCATTTTTAGCGGTGATAATGGTAGGTGCAATGCCTACAGCGGTTTGAGGCTTCCCCGTCTCACAGACTTCTAGATAGGGGTAACGACATAACAAAGCATAAAATTCTTGGGGAGTAATATCCCGTTCAAAAATAGTACGCCTTGCCTCGCGTAAGGTCGCATCAAGCTGTTGTCGTTCGTCTTCTAGACTCATAATGACCCTAAATGGATTGCTCTTTTACCCCCAGCAGCATAATGCCTTTATAAGCTAAATACAAGTACCTAATCATTAGCACCCTCGCGATAAATAATCATGCGTTTGCATTTCTGTTAAGCGACTTTGGGTACGTTCAAATTCGAAACTAAAAGGTCCTTGTTTATAAATATCTTGCACGGTTTCTGCCAGTGTAGACAACACTAACTTTATATGCGCATCATATAGTATGTCGATTAATTGAATAAAATAGGTGATCTTATCATGCTCCCGAGTAGTGATTTCAGGCACCTGGCTTAAAAAAATAGTGGAAAATTGCTCGGATAATACTAAATAGTCACGCTGGCTTCTCGGCTCATGACATAAAACGTTAAAATCAAAAGCCGCAATATGATCAGTATGACCTAAATTAGCAATGGCTCGGCCTTCTACCCTAATATCCTCTAGTCTCAATGTTTCACTGCCTACTAATGTTCGAAACAGAGCTTGCATGCCTTCTTCTTTGCCTTTTTGTCGCAGGCACCAATAAACCCCGGCATTTTCTAAAGTACGCGCTCGATAATCTTTATGGCTATCCAAGTGATAAATCGTACATTCGCTTTGCAATAAAGCAATAGCGGGTAAAAATAATTCACGTTGTAAACCATTGCGATACAGCTTTTCCGGTGGCACATTAGAAGTGACAATTAAACTGACCCTTTCGTTAAATAAGGCTTTAAATAGATTGCCTAAGATCATGGCATCGGTGATGTCATTCACGAAGAATTCATCAAAGCAGATCACATCCACTTTATCTGCCCATTCGCGCGCAATGTGTTTTAGAGGATCCTCCACGCCTTGCAATGACGTTAAACGCTGATGGACGCTGCGCATAAACACGTGAAAATGCTGCCGTATCTTACGTGTACCGGGCAGCTGCTGATAAAATAAATCCATCAACCAGGTTTTGCCTATGCCTACACTACCCCATAAATAAATGCCGCGTATTAATGGGCGGCGCTGCCATACATGCCACCATTTCTTGCGATGGTGCAGATCATACTCAGTATAGAATTGTTCAAAAACGTGTAGGGCTTGTTGCTGCAATGCATCGACCTCTATCTGTCCTGCTTGAACTTGCTGTTGATAATACTCTAGCAAGCTCATTCAACTTCACCCTCAATAATAGTGCCAAAACACTCTTTCACCGTTTGTTTTAATTCGATCAAACGCCCATGAAAGAAATGGCCCGCATCGGCAAAATCGATGCGCGTGATGCTTTGCGATGTTGTTGCTAGAAAATCATAAACCGATTGTGGTGGCACAATTTCATCGGCGCTGCCTTGAATTAAAAACCACGGACAATTTATTTTCGCTAAGCCATTAAAATCATAATGCAATACGGCGGGCGCTACCGTTATTAAGCCTTTAACGTCCGGGGTTTCCGAGGTCACTTTGGCGGCAATATAGGCGCCAAAGGAAAAACCGCATAATATTAAACGTAAACTGCGAAATTGTTCTTTTATCCAAGCGATAATCGCTTGTAAATCGTCGCATTCGCCGACTGCATCCGCGAAAGCACCCGCACTATGCCCCACGCCGCGATAATTAAACCGCACCACTTGCATGCCCAGCTCTACTCCCGCCTTGGCGATAGTAGTGATGACTTTGTTATCCATAGTACCGCCATATAAAGGGTGCGGATGACAAATAACCAAAGTCCATGGTGCTGATGCTGTAGCTGCGGCTCTATTGTGGAAGCGAACTTCTAATGCGCCTGCAGGGCCGGGGATGAAAAGATTTTCTAGTGTGGTCATGGTATTATCACGTTGTATTTGGCTAATTGTAATCCAAAATCATGTTAAATTCCAAGTTGAACTTGGGATTTGACAAAAGCACCCAATTTTTATGCTAAGTAGTTGAATAATAACCTATTTAACCAATAACCGTCCGCCTTCCACCGGCAAGATTACACCTGTCACATATACTGCTGTTGCCAAATACAAAACCGCTTGGGCAATATCTTCTGCCCTACCCAAGCGCTGTAAGGGAATCATGGTTAACAATGCTTCTTTTTGTGCTTCAGTTAAAGCCGCTTTGTCTTCTGGCCACAAGATAGCCCCTGGCGCTATGGCATTCACTCTGATTTGTGGGGCTAATTCCTTGGCAAGGCTCATCGTTTGCTGACGCAAGGCCGCCTTAGATTGGCTATATACACTATAATCGCGTAAAGGTTTCTCGGCATGAATATCGACTAAATTGATGATAGCACCCTGACGTTTTTCTAGGGCTGCTTTTGCCAATAACGCTAATTGATAGGGCGCAAAGGCATTCACTTGCATTAAAGCCTGCACTGCACCCACATCCCATTCTAAATAGGTGGGATAAAATAGAGAGGCATTATTGACTAAAATATCCAAACCCTTATCATAAGCCAATACTTGCTGCATCATGACCGATAGATCCGTTTGCAATAAATTGGCGCTTACTAAAAATGCAGAATCAGCCCGTTGTTGATTTAGTTCTAGTGCTAAAGCCACCGCTTCCCTATGCGATTGATGATAATGTATAATTACTTTAGCACCGGCAGCGTGTAGCCTACGTACTATAGCCGCACCTATCCGTCGCGCGCCACCCGTCACTAAGGCTGTTTGGCCGGCTAAAGGAAATTCGGTCATAATAATCTCAAAATAGGATATAATGGCTTAATTGTAGCATATTCTAATGAGTCCCCTATGTCTTTGCATGAACACATTGCCGCCGTTATCGCCCAAACCCAAAACCGCTGCATCCCTTTTAGCGAATTCATGCGTTTGGCCTTATACACCCCCGAATTAGGCTATTATTGCCGCACTCCATTACCCATAGGAAAAGAAGGTGATTTTGTCACTGCCCCGGAAATATCGCCTTTATTCGGGCGCTGCTTGGCGCGCCAATTGAGTGCGATCCTAACCACCATTCCAGAAAGCAATATATTAGAATTTGGCGCTGGTTTAGGCACCTTAGCGTGCGAGATATTACTGTATTTGGAAAAAGAGAATGCCTTACCACAACATTATTTTATTTTAGAATTAAGCGCGCCCTTAAAAGAAGCACAGCGACTTCAATTACAACAGCGCTGTCCTCATTTATTAACTAAGGTCACTTGGCTAAATCAATTACCCCATCCATTTAAAGGCGTGATCATTGCCAATGAAGTCTTAGACGCCATGCCCGTAGAGATTATTCGTTTATATAAGGATCACTACGAACAAGCCTTTGTCACTTACAATGCGTCCCATTTTGACTGGCATTATCAAAAAATAAGTGACGTAGATTTACAAGAGAAGGCCGATGCCATTGCAAAAACCTTAGCACCAGAAGTTTTAAGTGCTGGCTATGTCACAGAAGTCAATCCCTACCTTAAGCCATGGATAAATAGTGTAAGCGAGTGTTTACAAAGTGGTGTTATTTTTATCATCGATTATGGTTTTTTAAGCCCACACTATTATCATCCGGATCGCAAAGACGGCACTTTAATGTGCCATTATCAGCATCGATCACACAGTAATCCCCTGATTCAAGTAGGTGAGCAAGACATCACCGCTCATGTTGATTTTAGTGCTGTAATCGAAGTCGCTACACAAGCTGGATTAAAAACGGCAGGCTATGCACCCCAAGCACATTTCTTATTAGCTTTAGGATTGCTAGAATTTGCTTCTCTTACCCATAGCACCATTGAACAATACCAACTGGCACAGCAAATCAAAACCTTGACGCTGCCTAGCGAAATGGGAGAATTATTTAAAGTGCTGGCATTGGCTAAACACTATGAAGCCCCTTTACGAGGCTTTAATCACTTATACTTTGCGCGGCCACAATTTTAATGCAAGATGGCCCCTAGTTGGGCTGATAAAAGCTTAAAACTATGGCCGCGCAAAGTATTTTATTAATTTCTATGGCAGTAGACGCTACTATGACCATTACGATAACAACTGGCACCATTCCCATCACCGCGATGACGATGGTCATCCTGATGGCAGGCCACTGTGGTGATAGCCATTAGCGCAAAAATAGAACATTTTAGTATGTTTTTAAACATATTTTTACCCTCTTTCATATTTTATCAACCTGCAGTATAACAAATTTACCTTATATGGACTAGTAATAGCACTCGTTGCTTGCCTTTCTATCCCTTGACTTTTCCCCTTATAATCAGAGATAATACAAATTCACTGAATAATTTAGCATTTATCCGCAGGAGGAAACCTTGGCTAATATTAAATCCGCGAAAAAACGCGCGGTACAAAATGAGAAACGCAGACTACATAATACGAGCTTACGCTCTAAACTTCGTACCTACATCAAAAAAGTACTGGTAGCCATCGCTGGCCGCGATCAATCTGCCGCTAACGACGCTTTTCGTGAAGCCCTACCCATTATTGATGGCATGGTCAACAAAGGCATTATTCATAAAAACAAAGCAGCGCGCCATAAAAGCCGTTTAAATGAAAAAATCAAGAACTTAGCACAAGCCTAAGTGGGACAGGGCTAAACAACCGTATTAGCCCTTTTTTAAATCCATGAAAAAAACTTTAGCCCAGACTATCATCTACGACGATAAAGACGCCGTACTGGCTAAATTGGCTGAAGACCCTACTGCTCTTAACGATTACGACGAATACGGTTATACCCCCCTGATTGAAAGTACCATCGCCAATAAAGCAGACATTGGTGAGGCATTATTGGCCGCCGGTGCCGATGTAAAAGGTAAAGACTTAACGGGTAGAACCGCTTTGCACTGGGCTGCCGATAACAACAACCTGCCCTTTTGCCGTATTCTATTAGAACACGGCGCCGACGCCAACGCCTACACTATAGGCGGGTTATCGGTATTGGTGATGCCGGTATTGCGACAAAAACAACCGCTGAAAGAACTATTGTTTCAATATGGCGGAAGCCTTAGCTTTGCTCAAGATTTTATACATGCTAAATTACTAGGACATCGTTTTGAACTCACGGGCACCCTCGATATTTATTCACCACAAGATCGTTTTGTGGAAATGGAATATGAAGGCTTTTTCTTAGAATTTACTGTAGGGCTGGTGCGTGATTCCATTGAGCGTTTTCTTTATAATTTTGGCGCGAAACAGTATAGGTCGCAATTCGACACACTAAAGCACTATTCTACCGCCTTACACAATGCAGCCAAATTAGCGCGCTACCAGCATTATTTGCTGGATATAAGTACCGTACAGGATGCTTTAACACCCCTGCTGCAATTTAGGCCTTTACTGCTGCCTGTAGGCTATGAAGGTCACGCTATTTCATTTATTTACTACGGTCAGTTTTGGATTAAATGCGATCGCGGTGAAGCACGTAAAAAACATGGCAGTATAGTATTATATAAAATGGCTCATCCAGAACGAGTCACTGCAGACTTTTTAAAGCACATACTGTATACACCTTCAAGCCGCTATTTTATAGAAGAAGAATTAGAAATTTATTTAGGCCTAACACCGCTGGCGCAATTACCTATTATGGGACAAGTCATAGGCAATTGTTCCTGGGCTAATATTGAAGCCAGTATGCCTGCTTATTTATGGATACTATCCTACTTACAAAACACGGGTGATTTAGATGAAACACAAGGTGAAGAAATCTTGGACCTGTTTGAATTTTGGCGACAATGGGATCAAGACCGCGCCCTGGAAGAATGCATTGCACGCTTTGAACATGCCAGCGCACCGCGCCGCGCGTCTATAGTGGCATTACTTGGTGATATCTTATTTCAAACCTGTCGAGGGGGGAGTCGTCTGGACATCGCTCGCGCCGAAAAAATGTTGCCTGTTTTATTGCACCCAGAATACCGTTATGTGCTCACTACCTACATTGAAACTTATATCGATGGCTTAAGCGATGAACGTGGAGCGGCCTTTCATCATCTATTAGATATATGCGGTGTGGACATCAAAAAATTGCGTGAGAATGGTTGAAGCTTAAACTGAAGTTGGCATCCTTCGCTGCTCTAATGCTATGACAGCTCGATAGCGCTGTCATTATGGATTTTTGAGCCCTTTTACAATGGAAGGCTCTTCTGAAAATGAACTGTTAGGCATTTCGTTAGATGGTAAAGCCGAAGAATGAAAAGCGCAATGACTCTGAAATAAACTGCTACTAGATGCACTAGAATAACTGCTAGATGATGCGCCGCTACTCAATATTGGGCCAGAGGGCAGGACAGAACTGCTTGACCGCGAATTAGGATAAAGCTGCGGTGTCCACTGACTAGACTCTGTAGAATTTTTCGGTGTAGCCTGGTTAATTGTCTGCGGTAATGCTGAAAATAGTGAATGAGTGCCAAAGCTTGATGATGAAACAGGGTTCGGCGATGCGCGTAAATAGGCTTCGCAAGTAGGGGTGCCGCCAGATACAGCAAACTTTTCTTGTCCTTTTACTGGTTCAACAACAAAACCCGAATTCCTTAATCGTTCCTGTTGAATAGAATTCAACTTAAATAAATTCATATCTCCACTGATGGTAAAACTAAGTCTTGGATTGTGTTTATTGGAATAGTCTCTTGCTTTTACTTTAAGGGTTATCAACTTAGTCACTAAACCCTCCCCAGCATCTCTATCCACATGAAGATTGATATATAAATGGCTGCCGTCTTCAATAATACAGCCTCTCAAAGGTTCTTTTTCTACCATCTTTACTAAGGCGTTTCCTATTTTACCAGACGGTTTAGTGAAGTTTTTAGCAAGGTCCTCTTTTACCCAAATGCCTACATCTCTATCTTTTAATCGCGCTATACTGACATAACCATGTTCTTTCATGACTTTTTCAAAAATACCCATCCGTCTTTTATCTAGGCCATCATAAGGTTGTTCTTGAATATTTAAGACATTCGCACCGGCTTCAACTGAGCGTATTAGTGCGCCTATTTGTACGCGCATGCGGTCTTCATAAGCTATATCTGTTTCAATGGAGAGTCTCCACCCCCCTTGACCTAAAGATTCTCCTATACCAAACGGTTCAAGCGACTGCATCATTTCGCTCTTAGTGAGTATCGGGGAAGTTTGCCTCATCAGTTGCACCAAATACTGGTTCTGCGCTTTACTAAGCCCTGTCCTTCGAGATAGCGCCTCATAATCAGGTGACCAGAGGTTCATAAATTCAGGTAAATCAAAACCCCATCCCGCTAAGTCTCTTAGTTTAATTGCATATGGCGCTTGTAGATTCTGACTGACGGATTTTGCCCCCGGATCAACTTGTACATTATGGTCACTGAATGAGTTTGCCTTTTGTACAGCTATTTCTTGGATAGATGCCGCCATGATTTACCTCGTTTGGTAACCATTGGCACAAAGCCAATGGATTGAAATAAGGGACTAAAAATCCCACCTAATATCGGTTACAACCGATGAATTTTCTGCTGCAATATCTTCTTTTTCTTCTGCAGGAGGATAATGATGATTATTAATGGTTATGTTGCTCAAGTCAATGGCATGTTCTTCCTTTTAAATAATTTTATTATTTTCAAATACATAAACCAGAAACCCATTTTTTCTTACACTTATCCACAGCTTATACCCAGGATATACACTTGCATTCACTCACAAAACCCTTTATCTTGTACCTATCAGCTTATAAACAACTATATGTAGTGTTTTTTATGTGCATGATGCACTTTAATTTACCGGAGATTTAAATGGATAGTACAGTTTTAGCCGCCCCAGCCACCAATGAAGAAATGAAAATGATGCAAAATAATACATTTAATACCCAGCCTGGACAGTTGCGTGTCGCCGTAACGGCAAAGTGGTTCCTTACGACCCTAGTAAGCTCGCCGTAGCCATGACCAAGGCCTTTCTCGCTACCAGTGGCCAAAATAGCCCCAGCTCTGAAAGTATACACGCCAAGGTAACTCTATTAGTACAGGAAATAGACGAACGTTTTAAGCGCCGTTTAACAGAAAATCCTATTATTCACATTGAAGACATTCAAGACCAAGTCGAATTGGCGCTGATGCGCTCTGGCGAACAAAAAGTAGCGCGTGCCTATGTGTTATACCGCGAAGAGCGCCGCAAAGCCCGTGAACACACCGCCCCCGATCAACCTTTATTACATGTTACCTTGGACGATGGCATGCGTGTGCCTTTAGACATGGGCCGGTTACAAGCGCGCGTCAAAGCCGCTTGCCACGACTTAAAAGATGTAGCACCTGAAGCTGTGCTCAAAGATGTATTGCGCAATCTATTCGACGGCGTCACCTTAGCCGAAGTCAACCACGCTTTGGTATTAGCG
>JAJNBM010000006.1 GCA_021156165.1 Gammaproteobacteria bacterium
ATGGCAGGTAATCCTAAAGTTAAATTCTCCAAGCCCGCATGTACATAGTTTTTATCTTGCCACGCCGGATCGACCGGACAATGCATCACTAATAAATTGTAGGTCGCCGCATATTGCAATGCCCTATGTAATAACTGTGTATTGGAAATAGGACGATAGGCTTGACTCACAGCAATACAACCCGCTTCTTTTAACGCCGCCATTTCTGACAATTGTTTACCCGCTAAACCTTGTGTTAGCGCACCGATAGGCAATACTTCTGCTTCGGCTACACGTTGTGCCTGCCTATACAATGATTCTGCAACGCTGGGCGTATCTAATAACGGCTCACTGTCCGGGGAGACACACAGCCTTGTAAAGCCTCCTTTCACTGCTGCGGATAATTCCGAATAAATAGGACCCTGTAATGTAGTGGAAAGATCTATAAATCCCGGCACTATTAAACAATCGTGACAATCGATTTCTTCTTGTGCTTGAAAATTTGCGGGCGCATCCCCTAGCGCCACTATTTTGCCATCGGCAATAAATACATCCACTATAGTTTCACTGTGTGCTTCTGGGTTAATTAAACAACCATTACGAAGCGCTATTCTATTCGCCATCGCTATTTCCTCGCCGTTAATTCAACCATTACGGCCATACGCACCGCAATACCAAAATGCACTTGTTGCAAAATCATGGAGTGCGCACCATCTGCCACCATCGAATCGATTTCAACTCCTCTATCCATAGGGCCCGGATGCATAACGATTACATCTTTTTTAGCAAGTTTTACTCGTTCCGCGGTTAAACCATAGCAATGATGATATTCCCGTAAGCTAGGCAATAAACATTGTTCCATGCGTTCTTTTTGCAAACGCAACATGATAATCACATCCGCCCCTTGAATGCCCTCTTCCATATTGCTATAGCAACTCACGCCGCTCGTTTCTATCTCGGCAGGCAATAACGTTTTAGGCGCAATCAAACGAATCTGTTTAACCCCCATGATTTTTAGAGCCAGAATTTCCGATCGTGCCACCCGCGAATGCAAAATGTCGCCTACAATGGCAACGGTTAAATTTGAAAAATCTTTTTTAACGTGCCGTATAGTATATAGATCTAATAAGGCTTGAGTGGGATGTTCGTGACAACCATCACCTGCATTGATAACCGCTACGCCAGGCTTTACCTGCCTTGCAATAAAATGCGCGGCACCCGAATCACCATGGCGACATACAAATAGATCCGCTTGCATCGCTTGTAAATTTAAAATCGTATCTCGCAAAGATTCCCCTTTGGCCGTGGCTGCGGTGGCTACATTGACGCTGATGACGTTAGCACTTAAATGCTTAGCCGCAATTTCAAAAGTGGTACGGGTGCGGGTACTGGATTCAAAAAATACATTGACTACGGTCTTATCTTTTAAATCATTCGTATGCCGTAAACGATTTTTTTTATCTATAAGAGTATCGGTAAGAGAAAATAATTTATTAAGATACGCTTGCGATAGGCCTTCTAGCGTAAGCAAGTGTTTTAGATTGCCATTTTTATCCAGTTGTTCCATATTAGCTTTCCTAAAATTGTGCTAACCATTGTTCCAAGATCAATTTAGCCGCCAAGCTGTCTAGCGCTGCTTTTTTTAGAGCCTTATAACCGCCACTTTCAAAAATTTGCGCGCGCGCTTCTGCTGAGGTTAAACGTTCATCGGTAACGTACACGGGCACATTAAAGCGATCCTTTAATGCGAGTGCAAAGGCGGTTGCCTCTCTGGTAATCCATTGTGCCTCACCATCCATATGCACAGGAATACCCACGACCAAGGCAAAAGGACGCCATTGCTTAATTAAAGCGGCTATATTCACCCAATCGATTTCATCCTTAACACGATATAATATGGATAACGGCGATGCACTGCGCGTTAATAATTGTCCTACCGCTACCCCTATTTTTTTGGTTCCATAATCAAAGCCCAACGCAACTCCCTGCGGTTCGACTGGCTCTTGCCAGTGGCTAGGCAATGAGGCATCAGGCATAACCATAACCGCCTGCGCTCTTTTCAAAAAATCCCGTATTGGACACATCTTGCATGCAATCTATCAGTGGAAAATGCGCATTTATGCCCATATAAACTCCGCTTTTTCACTGATAAATTGTGAACAACCTGCATCCCCATCTGTGCTTTCGGTGCACTCATAGATGAGAAAATAGTCACGCATGGCCTACCTCATCCGATAAATTATCTGGATTAAAGCCTAAACTTTTAATGGCACGTTGCCAACGTTCAGAAAAGGGTGTTCCAAAAATAATATCTACTTCTGCTGGTGCCACTAACCAATTATTGGCTGAGATTTCTTTTTCGAGCATCTCTTTATTCCAGCCAGAGTAACCTAATATCATCAACGCTTCTTTAGGGCCTTCATTACGCGCCATCGCTTGTAAAATATCTTGCGAAGAAGTCACCGCCACCGCATCACACACCGTTAATGTAGATTGCCAGGATTTTCGGGGTTTATGCAATACAAAACCCCGATCCGGTTGCAACGGTCCGCCTAATAATACCGTAGAAGGTAATTGAAGCTTTTTATCCGCTTCAATCTGCATTTCGGCAAAAACATCCTCTAGTGTCATATCCAACAGGGGGCGGTTAATCATTAATCCCATAGCGCCCTCCTCACTGTGCGCGCACACATAAATGACGGTACGATGAAAATGCGAATCGTCCAGCGTCGGAGTGGCAATGAGGAATTTATTCACTAGATTGAATGCAGTGTCTTCTTTCATGAAGCTTCTGATTGGGCTTTATCGCGTAAATGATTAAGATGCTCATATTGCTTTCGTTCTTTATTTTGACTTTCTGATTCAGGTACTGAGCGTCTTAGCTCTTCTAAAAAAAGATCTATTTCACTGACATAATTCTTATTGCGCTTTTTCAACATATACCCCCTACGATAGCGAATGACATTCGATTAAGCGAATGTCGTCACCCTTGTATTTGTAGAGGCAAGCCCCGTGCCTGCCCTAGATGGGCAACCACAGGGGGATGCCCCTACGGTAGATCATCGTTTTGCCGATAGCCCCAATGACGACACTTTAAGGTTTAGCGGCACTATCCACCATTTGTTTTAATTGTGGCTCTGGTAAAGCACCCATAACGGTATGCGCTTTACCTTGATTATCTTGAAAGATAATGAGCGGCGTTACTGTAAATTGGTGATCCGACATAAACTTCATATTGCCCGCAAATTTAGCTTTCAGATCAGCAGAGGGATTGTCCAGAGGCTTAATCCCACCTTGTTCTTTAGCAGAATTAAATTGAGTTTCATTTTGTTTTAACAATGCAGCGGGATCCTTAGCGTTGATAATCGCCATGGCCATACCTGGGCTCGATGGGCCTCTGAAGCCAACCAAAATCCAACGAATAGCCAAATCACCTTTGTCTACATAAGGACGGGTATCGTTATAAAACTTGTGGCAAGCTGAGCAATTAGGATCGGCTATGGCGTAAATAACATGTTTAGCATTGGCTGAACCATCTAAAACCCAGGCTGTTTTAGCAGCATTCGCCCAAGCTTTTTGGGCAATTTCAGTATTTACATATTTTTCGGTATCAACAGCGGTACGGCTTTGGCCATCCGCGGTAATCACATTACCGATAATAATATATTGGGCATTTTTATCGGCATAAATGACTGCTTTTTGCCCTTGCGGAGACAACACTTCTAAGCCTACTAAATCTCCGGGCCCTGCAAATTGTTTGATCACTTTAATTTGCCCTTGAGTTATTTTCTGTACTAAATTGTTATAGCTATCTTGCACTCCACTTACAGCCGGCTTATTTGCAGCGGTCGTTTGTTCAGCAGCTAAACACACTGTCGATGTGGCCAGCAATACACTCGCAGCAGTTATCATCAGGCGGGTACGGAATATCATAATACGGGTCCTTGTTATTAAAAAAAGTATCTAATGATATGCTGCCGTTTTAAGACTGTCAAGGCGAATTTGTAGACAGGACCGCGCCAGCCGTGAACTATAAGAGATTTCACCCTAGCTTTACTCCCTGAAAAATACAAATGGATGGGGTATACGAAATACCAAGTCCCGTTGCCGCTAAAGTACAGAATATACGCATAAAAACCCTTTTTGGGTGCCAACGTCTGGGAACTAGACACGATCGTGCAATAATGGCATAATCGAAAAATTGCGGGTTGAGGAATAAATTGTGCGTATATTGGTAATAAATGGTCCAAATTTGAACTTATTAGGGCAGCGTGAGCCTGAACGCTATGGTACAGAGACTTTGGCTGACATCACAAAGGCCTTGGATAAGCTTGCCTTAGAATTAGGGATCCGCTTATCCCATTTTCAAAGCAATGCCGAACATGAGTTAGTCACCACTATTCAGAGTGCGCGCAATCAGGCCGATTTTATCCTCCTCAACGCCGCCGCTTATACGCATACCAGCATTGCCTTGCGCGATGCCTTGTTGGCGGTACAGATCCCCTTTATAGAGGTACATTTATCGAATGTGTATGCTAGGGAATCATTCAGGCAGCAATCTTACTTAACCGACATTGCAGTGGGTATTATTGCTGGTTTAGGGCCGATGGGTTACGAATGCGCCTTGCGCGCTGCCCATCATCGATTAACAACAGTGTGAGGAGAGCGATCTTGCCAATGGACGTACGAAAAATAAAAAAACTCATCGATTTAGTCAATGAGACGGGTATTTCTGAATTAGAAATCAAAGAAGGAGAAGAATCGGTACGCATTACACGGAATGGCCATGTTAATTCTGCACCTATGCATATCCATACAGCACCGGTGGCTACGGCAGCACATCAACTTGCCGCAGCGATAGAAACCATCGCAGACGCACCTATACCCGAAGTCAGTGGCCATACCGTTCATTCACCGATGGTAGGCACCGCTTATTTAGCGCCCTCACCGCAAGCACCCGCCTTTGTTAAAGTAGGCGATACCGTACAAGTGGGTGATGTATTGTGCATTGTGGAAGCCATGAAAATGTTTAATCAAATCGAAGCAGACGCTGCCGGTAAAATAAAATCCATCTTGGTCGAAAATGGCCAACCCGTGGAATATGGTCAATCCTTGTTTGTCATTGAATAACAGGAAATGTTATGTTTAATAAAGTTGTTATTGCCAATCGCGGTGAAATTGCGCTCCGTATTTTGCGTGCTTGCAAAGAATTGGGCATACAAACCGTTGCCGTACATTCTAAAGCCGATAGCGATCTGCTGCATGTGCGTTTAGCCGATGAATCCGTGTGTATCGGTGGCGCCAGTGCTGCGGAAAGTTATCTCAACATCCCGGCTATCATCAGCGCCGCTGAGATTACCGATGCCAATGCAATACATCCGGGTTATGGCTTTTTAGCAGAAAATGCTAATTTCGCCGAACAAGTTGAAAATAGTGGTTTTACTTTCATTGGCCCTAAGGCCGATTCAATTCGTCTTATGGGTGATAAAGTATCTGCTATTGCAGCGATGAAGCAAGCGGGTGTACCCTGTGTCCCGGGCTCCGATGGTGCTCTGTCCGATGATGACAGCGAAAATTTAAAGATTGCGCGTGAGATAGGCTATCCCGTTATTATTAAAGCAGCGGGTGGTGGCGGCGGTAAAGGCATGCGCGTCGTGCGGAGCGAAGCCTCTCTCATCAATGCCATTAGTCTCGCTAAAAGCGAAGCAGAAATGAATTTTGGCAACGCCACTGTTTATATGGAGCGATTTCTAGATAATCCGCGCCATATTGAGATTCAAGTCTTAGGCGATGGCGCAGGTAAAGCCATTCACTTAGGCGAACGCGATTGCTCTATGCAACGTCGTCATCAAAAAGTATTAGAAGAAGCTCCCGCACCAGGTATTAGTGAAAAACAACGGCATCACATAGGCAAACGGTGTGTGCGCGCTTGTGAGGAAATGCGTTATCGGGGTGCGGGTACTTTTGAATTTTTATATCAAGATGGTCATTTCTTTTTTATTGAAATGAATACGCGTATTCAAGTGGAACATCCCGTCACCGAGCTGGTCACCGGCGTTGATTTAATACGCGAACAATTGCGTATCGCTGCGGGCTTAGGTCTATCCTATAAACAATCTGATATACACATACACGGCCATGCCATAGAATGCCGTATCAATGCCGAAGATCCGATTAAATTCACCCCCTCCCCCGGCCAAATAAAATTGTACCATCCTCCAGGCGGACCAGGCATACGCATGGATACCCATATTTATAGCAGCTATAAGGTTCCTCCTTATTACGATTCCATGATAGGCAAATTGATCTCTTTTGGCGACACCCGTGAAGTTGCGATTGCACGCATGCGCAATGCATTAGACGAGATTATTATCGATGGCATCAAAACCAACATTTCGCTACACCAAAGGTTGATGCACGATGGTTATTTTCACGAAGGCGGTACTAATATTCATTATTTAGAAAAGAAGTTGGCACAAGAGGATTAACCTCCGAAAACAGTCGTAGCATTCTTATAGGGCCTGGTGACATTTGGTTTGTCGAAGCGAAAAAAGAATAAAGCCGGGCAAAATATTAGCAAATTTGAGGAGAATATCGACTATATTTGGCGAAAATTTGCTAATGTTTGGACCGCTTTATTCATTTTGCAGCCGATAAACCCAATGGCTACAGACCCTAATGTAATAATTGAAAATCCTCTATTTTTTCCATCGGATAATCACCTAACCAAGCCTCTAATTCGGACTATAAGCTGTGCGTGGATATAAACAACTCGTGCAATAATGAAGTTAGACTTCGTTATTGCACAAACGGGTCTACATAGATTTCTGCTACCTTGTTATGTTAATATGCTTGCATAAAAATGAGATGATTTGGATTAAAAATAACCATATTTGAGTACAGCTTATGAAACATTCAAAAAATATTGCTTGGTTCGCGTGGATCACCGCTTCTGTATTTTATGCCTACCAATACATTTTACGCGTTATGCCCAATATCATGTTAGACGATATTGTGCAGCAGTTTCACATTACTCCCGTTGTGTTTGGTCAATTTGCAGGCGTCTATTACATAGGTTATGCCGCTTTACATTTACCTATAGGTATTATGTTGGATCGCATCGGCCCTAGAAAAGTCATGACCGGGTGTATCTTGTTAACCGTCATCGGTTTATTACCCATTATTTTCGCAAGTCATTGGTTTTACCCCTTGTGCGGCCGCGTGCTGATAGGGATAGGCTCTTCGGCGGCTATTTTAGGCACCTTTAAAATCATACGCATGACCTTCAGCGCACAACGCTTTACGCGCATGTTGAGCCTATCCGTCACCCTAGGTTTAATCGGTGCCATCTACGGCGGCGGCCCGGTGAGTTATATGTGCAATACCATAGGGTATAAAGCGGTAGTTGCTACTTTTGCCTGCCTAGGATTAACACTGGCTGCCTTAACCTATATTCTGGTCCCTGAAATCCAAGCAATCAAAAACAAATCTGTGCTTGCGGATATTAAAATGGTATTAAAAAACCATAGAGTTGTGTTCACTTGTCTGGCAGCAGGCTTAATGGTAGGGCCTTTAGAAGGTTTTGCCGATGTGTGGGGTTCTTCTTTTCTAGAGCACGTTTATGGCCTAAGCAATAAAACCGCAAGTTACTTACCCTCCATGATCTTCATCGGCATGTGTTTTGGCGCGCCTTTCTTGAGTCTTATCGCCGAAAAAACAGGTCGTTATCTGGGGGTGATCATCAGTGCAGGTAGCCTCATGTTTGTTATTTTTATAACTCTGGTATTACGGCTATTGAATGTAGAGAGTATTGCCATTGGCTTCTTGCTGGTAGGGGTGTGTTGTGCTTATCAAATATTGGCGATTTATAAAGCCTCTACTTATGTACCGGATTACGTCGCGGGTCTAACCACTGCTGTTGCTAATATGCTCATCATGAGTTTTGGCTATGTGTTTCATACCGGCATAGGCTTTATTGTAGATATTTACGGCGGTATTCAATCCACACAAGCTTTCATTTATGGTATAGGCTTTATTCCGGTGACCTTAGCTCTAGGCACGTTGGGTTTTACGTTGGTAGCTTATAGCGATAGGGCTGCTGCAAAACAGGCGTTATAATTTAAAGCCGGCCGCTTAAAAAATTAGGCAAACCTACTTTCTAAAGCAACATTGCTATAAGGATCTTCAAGGTATTCGACCCCTTGCTCCGGTAGGCGGTTGGCCCTATTTAAATTCAAAGAGTCCGATGGCGGTACAGATTGCGGGGAACGGCCAAAAAAAGAAAAGATTGAACGGATGCAGCTGCTTTCCGGAATAGAATGAGCTGTTATAACAGGTTGGCGTTCCGGATCGGCTTCTGCTATCAGAGTATTACATTGGCTCCACCAGCGTAAAAATAAAGCGGCAGCGGCTCCGCCCAGCCCTATTGCATAACCCATTGCAACGCCATCTATTCCTAAGTTGGCGGCAAATCCAAACAAGGCAGCCAACGCTATTCCGCTAACCATCCCGCAAAAAGCAATGACGATAGGAAGAGATAAATCCTCGAAAGCCCGCGATTGTTGCAGTAGATTGTAACGAATATTATCGAATAGTGCCCCGACCACCATGATAGGCACCAAAGTTCTTAATTGTTTGGACACCTCAGGTGAAGCACCCCCCGAAATAAATTCTAGGGCTTTTGGATAGACTGCCAGAAAAAGAGGAAAAGGGGTCAAATAAATAAGACTGGTGATCAGCCCGCCTCGGGAAAGCTGCACGCTAAACCGGGCCATTTGATAGATTTGATCCGGATCTTGTTGACTGTTTTTGACACTCATTGCTCGAGTGACTTCTCCCATGCAAGTCATACTAAAAGCTGCTAAAAAGATAAATTCAAAAAATATAAATTGCAAACAATAAGACATGGCGGATTGTTGTTCAACCCCTAATAATCCGCTGAGAATGCCAATGGCCAGCGTCAAAGATAAATCTATGCTATAGCTAACCACAAAAGCCATGCCATAACGGAGCATGTCCTTCAGCACATCCGTATTACGTCGTAAAATATTCCAGGATATTTGAAAAAAATTAAATTCTCGGCACTCTTTGTTAAATTTAACAAATAAACCATAGCATAAAGCGGTTAAATACGTTTCCAAAACGAAGCCTAAGGCAATACCTGTTTGATCTAAGTCAGGGAAAAATTTATACCCAAAGCCGAGCAAAATAGCCAATCCTAATCCCATTACAAAAGTTACCAGAGCTAACCCCATGGACTCTTTATTCTTACCAAAACTCAACATTATTACACCCAGTGCAACTCGTGCCATCAGAGCAGGTACGGCAAAAGAATAGGGCCTTAAAAAGCGTTCCGCTGAACGTGCTACACTATCTTGTTGATGAAAAATGGTTGTCATAATAGCTCTGGAGAAATAAAGAGATGCCCAACATGGAACCGAGACTGCTGCAACCATGAGAAACGCGTAAGGGCCGACACTTTCAATTTGTTCTTTTAAATCAGGTTCGTCTGCAAGTGCTATTAAAGCTTGGCTATCTGTAAGTTGTTTTTCTTTCCATTCCTCCAATTTGGAACTCAAGACATTCATAACGGATAGCAAAGGACTCATTGCTATTATGCAAAATGTATTCATGATAGTAGAGACCAGAGTTGCTGCTGCCGTATCATCTTCCGATTGGCTGATCAGTTGTAGCAGCAACACGGATGAGAATACTTCAAAACAGAAAGTAAAAGAAAGACTCATCGGAATCCCGACTTTTGAGATATGTTTAAAAATATCCCAGAAAGAAACAGAAAGAGTTGGATCGGCGCTTTTCACTCGCTCGATCAATTTGTTAAAATCGTCGTCTTGAAAAGAGGAACCCCTTGTAACTGGCTCTAACGTTTGTTCACTTTCATCTTCATTAATCACAATTATTTTTGGATGAGCCATAACTTCCCTCTATTATAATGCTTAAGTTCTCTTAACTATTCGTGCCTTTTCAAGTGAAATACATATACTCTTGGCATTTGATTTTTAGATGTTGTTGCCTTCGCTTCTCTTGCACCCGTCATATAGAATACTACACTCTTGGTGCTTGAAGACTCGGTGCCTAACCTAAAAACCAACTGCTATGAGTATATTTAGCGTATCTTGTGGTAATTTCTCGGAAAAAAACACTCATTTATATACTAGTTTTAATAGCGTGATCACGCGCACACACAAGGTTCTGTCACCACTAATTCGCTATCTCCCATAATTATATGATGGATTGCTTCGGAGCGCAACTAGGCTGCTAAAGCATAAACATACTTTATTTTTATTACCCTTGCCTATTTGCTAAAAACTGGAAATGAACAACCAGAAAAGCGTTCGAATTCACACCTGTCCATACTCTAAGCCCTCAGCCAACCAACGTGTGATCAGCGCGTCACACACTAAAGGATTATCCCGCAATAGCGTTTGTGCGATCTCTTTTACCACAGGCAATAAAGCACTGTCGCGTGTATAAGACGCAATACGCAAACGACCTAGGCCCGTTTGGCGAGTTCCCAATAATTCGCCGCTGCCGCGTAAAGCCAAATCTTTTTCGGCAATGATAAAACCACTTTCGGTGCTGCGCATCACTTCTAGTCGTTGATACGCCGTATCCGATAAGGGGGCTTGATACAACAAGACGCAAAAACTTTCCGTACCTCCGCGACCCACACGACCGCGTAATTGATGCAACTGCGATAAGCCCATGCGTTCGGCGTTTTCAATAATCATCAAACTGGCATTGGGTACATCCACCCCCACTTCCACCACCGTAGTCGCCACTAATAAATCGATATCCCCTTTTTTAAAGGCTTGCATTACGGCAGTTTTATCGTTCGTTGCCAAGGCACCATGTGCTAAACCTATTTTTAAATTGGGCATTTGCGCGCTTAATTGTTGGTAGGTTTTAGCGGCTGCCTCGCATTGCAGTTTCTCCGAGTCTTCAATCAACGGACAGATCCAGTACGCTTGTCTTCCTGCTACACATTGTTCTTTTACGCGCTCTACAACTTTATCTCGTTTATCATTGGCAAGCACGATAGTTTGTATGGGTTTTCGCCCAGGTGGTAACTCATCGATAATAGAATGATCTAAATGCGCATACACACTCATTGCTAAAGTCCTAGGGATCGGTGTAGCCGTCATGATAAGTTGATGTGGATTAAAATCTTGTTGCAGTCCTTTCTGGCGTAGAGCCAAACGTTGATCGACGCCAAAGCGATGCTGTTCATCGATTACTAACACGGCTAGATTTTTAAATTGTACCGCCTCTTGGAATAAAGCGTGTGTACCAACGGTAATATGAGCATTCCCTGCTTTTATAGTTTCTAAGGTTTCTTTGCGTGTTTTACCCTTTATTTTTCCTGACAGCCATGCCACCGTTAATCCCAGTGACGAAAACCATTGTGTTAAATTATGATAATGTTGTTCGGCTAAAATTTCGGTAGGTGCCATGAGAGCGCCTTGATACCCATTCGCGACCGCTTTTAATAAACTCAAAGCCGCGACGACGGTTTTACCCGAGCCCACATCCCCTTGCAACAAACGTAACATAGGTTCGCTGCGCTCTACATCGATGCGAATCTCGGTTAATACTTTTTTTTGTGCTGTCGTTAAAGTAAAAGGTAATTGTGCCAAGAATTCATGGGTTAACCTTTCTGCCCCGTTTAGTCTAGGTGCTGCCATGGCTTGGAAGGAAGCGCGTAACCGCGATAACCCTATCTGATGGGCTAAGAGTTCTTCTAAGGCCAGACGTTGTTGCATGGGGTGAACCCCTGCCAATAATTGCTTTCTATCCGCATCGGGCGGCGGCCGATGTACATAATGCAACGCTACACTTAAACTAGGTAATGAGAATTTATCCTGTAGATGCAATAGATGATCGCTTAGCAACGCGCCTTGTGTAAGTAGCTCTAGAACTTGATCACTTAGTCGCCGCCATTGCCATTGCGAAACCCCTTCGGTGGTGGGATATATCGGTGTTAAATGCTCATCCACCTCCAGCGCTTTTCCGGGTGTTAACGGTAAGTACTCGGGATGAATAATTTCTAAGCCCTGATACCCATAGCGCACTTCACCAAAACAACGTAACCTGGTTCCTACACTCAAATGGCGCATCTGCTCTGCGTTAAAATGGAAGAAACGCAAGATGATATAACCGCTCGCATCACTGAATTCACAAATCAAACTGCCTTTGGGGCCACGGCTAACGCGGTGACTCTCTATAACCCCTTCAATGGCCACATAATCCCCAGCACGTGCATCGCGCAACGGCGTTAGGTGGGTTCGATCTAAATAACGAAAAGGCAAATGGAATAACACATCTTGCAGGGTGTAAATACTACGCTTGGCTAATAAAGCCGATAATCTAGGTCCTACGCCATGCAAGGTTTGGCAAGGTGCTTTGTCGAGCTCCGTCGTCATCAGGATACTTTCCGTATATAACAAGCGCCCCACTTTTTTAAAGCCTCCAATACTGGCGTTAGGGTTTTACCCATATCAGTTAAAGCATACTCTACCCTAGGGGGAACTTCAGGATAAACTTTTCTAGAAATAATTTTGTCTGCTTCTAGTTCTCGCAGTTGGGTGGTTAACATACGCTGCGTTACTGCGGGCATTTCGCGCCGTAGTTCATTGAACCGTTTAGTACCTTGATTTAAGCTGAATAATATCAAGAGTTTCCATTTACCCCCTAGCACTTTAATCGTAACCCCTATAGGGCAATCTGGGTTTAAGAATTCTTTCTTCATAAAGGCATATTCCAGTATACAAATAGATACTATATAACAAATTTGTGCGTACTTATCAAGTTCTCTTATCAGTGATAAAATAATGGATATTTTGCTATTTAATCCACTTGAGGGGTTCAACATTAATGGCCCGTAGATTGTTGCCGTTTTATGCCGTTATATTTTTAGGATTTTTTGGCTATGCTTTAACCGTGGCCTTATTCATCCCTATGTTAATGGATCCAAACCTACTTATCCTGCCCCCCGAAGCTTCCGTTGCTGTGCGCACGAGTGTATCGGGCTTTTTATTGGCTGCTTACCCCTTAGGACAGTTCTTGGGTTCTCCCATCATGGGTAGGTTATCCGATCACTATGGCCGCAAGAAAGTGCTTTTGTTCAGTTTAGCTGTTTGCGTCGTGGGATTTTCAGGGATCGCGCTGAGTATTGAATATAAAGCCATCACTCTATTGTTTCTCAGCTGTTTGATAACGGGCTTGTTTGAATCTAACATGGCTATTTCACAATCCGTCATTGCCGATTGCTGCCAGGATTCTATTCAAAAAACACGTTTGATTGGCTATGCTTTTTCTGCTTGTAGTTTAGGGTATATCGTAGGACCGCTAGCAGGCGGCTTAGGCGCCTCTCATGGCGGTTACAGTACTCCGTTTTGGTTAACAGCAGGTGGTATTTTATTTTTAATTCTCTGGATTTATTATAGCGTCAAAGCCACACCTGTTATTACGCAGCCAGAAACCCTTCATATTACAGAGGCTATCGTGAGCTTTAAAACCGTGTTTACAGTGAAACCGTTGCGTAAAACCTATTTAGTTAATTTTATGATTTTCTTTGCAGTGCAAGGTCTTTACAGGGTGGTTCCTTTGTATGTAGAACATGAGTGGGCCCCTCATCTGCAAACTTTTACTGCTTTAATTTCTTTTGCTTCTTTAGGGTGCTTAGTGGCAAATGTACTGGTTATGGGCCGTTTAGCAAGGCAATTTAAAACAAAATCTTTATTAGAATATCTGCTTATTTTAAGTGGCATCACAGCTATATTGATACTCATTCCTCACGATTATGCTTGGATTTGGTTAACCTATGGCTTAATGGCAATGCCTACGGTGATGCTGTTAACCACTTGTACCACTTGGCTCTCCAATCAAGTCGCAAATGAACAGCAAGGACAAGTTTTGGGAAATAATCAAGCTTTATTGGTGCTAGGTGAATGTTTGTCCGCAGCAATGGGTGGCTTGATTGCCGCTATTTGGGTACCGCTGCCCATTATTGTCATGAGTGGCATTTTATTTATCGCCTATTGGCTTGTAAATAAGAAAAATTAAAGAATAGATTTTTATTAGGGTCTGTCGTCATTTGGTTTGTCGAAGCGAAAAATGAATAAAGCCGGTCCAAATGGCTACAGACCCTAAGGCCTCTGCTTCGTAGGGGCCGCCCCTAGAGCTGCCGAGGGCAGGCACGGGGGCCTGCCCCTACGATCTGACAATTACTTCTTAGCCTCTTCCCCTAAAAACAACCACGTAGACACTACCGTATCGGGATTAAGCGAGATGGCATCTATACCCTGCTCCATTAACCATAAGGCTAAATCAGGGTGATCCGAGGGCCCTTGGCCGCAAATGCCTATGTATTTGCCTTGCTTACGGCAGGCATCGATTGCCAATTGCAATAACATTTTTACCGCTTCATTGCGCTCATCAAAAGCATTCGCCACTAGACCCGAGTCGCGATCCAAACCTAAAGTCAATTGCGTTAAATCGTTCGAGCCTATGGAAAACCCATCAAAATAGTGTAGGAATTTTTCGGCTAATAAAGCATTGGAGGGAATCTCACACATCATAATCAAACGCAGTCCATTCTCGCCGCGTTTTAAACCGTGTAGAGCCAACACATCAATGGCCGCCTTAGCTTCATCTACAGTACGCACAAAAGGAACCATAACTTCTACGTTGGTTAAACCCATCGTTTCACGTACTATTTTAATAGCTTTACATTCTAAGGCAAAGCAATCCTTAAACGTAGGTGCAGCGTACCGCGATGCGCCTCTAAAACCCAGCATAGGGTTTTCTTCATGGGGTTCATACAAACTGCCACCCAAAAGATTAGCATATTCATTCGATTTGAAATCGGATAAACGCACTATAACGGGCTTAGGATAAAAGGCTGCGCCTAAGGTGGCAATACCTTCGGCCAAACGCATGACGTAAAAATCAACGGGGGAAGGATAAGCCGCGGTGCGTTGTTTAATTTCTTGTTGCAGCGACGGCTCTAGTTTATCGAAATTGAGCAAGGCGTTAGGATGTATGCCTATAGCGCGATTAATAATGAATTCCAAGCGTGCTAAGCCCACCCCAAAATTAGGCAGCTGACAAAAATCAAAAGCGCGATCGGGCGTGCCCACATTCATGCAAATTTTAAAGGGTAATTGTGGCATATGATCAATATGTATTTGTTTACGTTCAAATTTCAATAAGCCATCATATACCGTCCCTTCTTCACCTTCGGCACAGGAAACGGTAACCGGTGTTCCATCTTTAATCTCGCTGGTGGCAGTATTACAACCCACCACCGCAGGGATGCCCAATTCACGTGCAATAATTGCCGCATGACACGTTCGACCACCGCGATTAGTCACAATGGCTGCGGCCCGTTTCATTACCGGTTCCCAATCCGGATCCGTCATATCCGTAACCAGCACATCACCCGCTTCAACTTTGTGAATATCGGCTAGCCCCTTCACTACGCGCGCCTTGCCTTGGCCGATCTTCTGACCTATGCTACGGCCTATAGACAATACGGTGCCTTTTTCCAATAAATTAAATCGTTCTAAAGTTTGTTGATCCTGGCGGCTTTTAACGGTTTCCGGCCTCGCTTGCACGATATACAAGTCGCCATGTTCACCATCCTTAGCCCATTCTATATCCATAGGACAACCGTAGTGTGCTTCTATCGTTAGTGCAAACTGCGCTAATTGTGCGATTTCTTTATCGCTCAAGGAAAATTGTAAACGGAGTTCTTCGGGAACCGTTTCTATTTTAACGCGTTCAGAAGCGCCAGGCGCCGTATTATAAACCATGCGTTGTTGCTTTAAGCCTAAGCGTCGCGACAAAATGGCATCGAAACCTTTTTTCAGTCCCGTTTTATACACATAAAATTCGTCGGGATTAATGCTGCCTTGCACCAACAATTCACCCAAACCATAATTGGAAGTAATAAAGATAACTTCATTGGAACCCGTTTCCGTGTCTAGTGTAAACATTACCCCTGCGGCTGCTTCATCACTGCGCACCATTTTTTGTATACCAGCAGACAAAGCGACTTCCTCATGCGCAAAACCGTGATGTACTCTATAAGCGATCGCTCTATCCGTATACAATGAAGCAAATACTAACTTTATTTTTTGCAATACATCTTCAAGACCATGCACGTTTAAAAAAGTTTCTTGTTGACCCGCAAAAGAAGCTTCAGGCAAATCTTCCGCCGTTGCCGAGGAACGTACTGCTACAGTAAAATCTTTTCCTAAACGTTCTCCTAAAGTTTGATAGGCTATTTTCATTTCCGCCATAAACTTCTCAGAAAAAGGAGCCTCTATAATCCACTGTCGTGCTTTTGCGCCCTTCTCAGCTAATTGCGTTAAGTTTTCTATATCTAAGTCTTGCAACCATTCTTTAAGACGCTTGTCTAAACCATTCTGGGCTAAAAAATCGCGGTAGGCTTCGGCGGTAGTCGCAAATCCGGGCGGCACTTTCACCCCCAGCTGCGTTAAATTTTGGATCATCTCTCCTAAAGAAGCATTTTTGCCTCCGACTAAATGCACATCATCGCGGCCTAGTTTTTCAAAAAAAATCACGTAAGGCATATTCATTACTTCACTCCAAAATCATACTAAAATATCTAATTTGCGCCATGTATCGCACCAAGCCACTACCGATTCGCGCACAGCATCTTCTTGATAGGCATTATTGCCTTGTTGCATTAGATGATGAACCGTATCTTCTATACTGCATTCTTTATACTGTAAGATCGTTTGCAACAGCAGCGCTGGCCAGGTTTCTAAGGCAAACCAATGCACTAGATGCTTGCGATTACGATAAACCACGCCTTGCCAGGGTTGTGCGCGACGCTCTAAAGCAGTATATTCTTTGTCCAGAGGATGCACTGCATAGTCATATTGGCAATAATACGCCAGCGGCGAACAACGCAGCAGCGCTGTATTGGGCTCAGGCAAGGGTTCATCTGCCACCGTAGCCACCAATTCCATCCATTCAAAATGCGCTAAGGACCATAGCCACGGCCATTGGCCATAGTGCGCCTTATTATGCCACAAAAAGCTTAAAAATTCATCCGGCAATTGATAAAAATAAGGCGTAGCGGCTGCATGTTGATGCAAAAATTCATCTAGCAAAAAGGCCCAGTTTTCTGCCCCCACATAGTTTATTACGCGCGGGTAAATGTGGGCTAAGACTTCATGCAAATTAGCGCGCACCAAATGATAGTAAATTTTTTCACGCCCAGAATGGGTTGTAGAATCCGTGCCCCGTAAATATTGACTAAATTGGTGCATTTTACTAGACATAGATACTGCCCATAACACTGCGAATCTGCTGCAACTCCAAGCACAAATTCGCCCAGGCAGGAATGCCATTATCGCATTCTAATACCGTGGGTTTCACTCCATGACAAGCATAGGTATAGTTTAAGAGTGTCCAAACCGGATCCGGCACCGGATAATGGTGTGTATCTATGATGATATTGGCATTTGCATCGTCATGATGTAAATTAAAGTCTGTTAATAATTGTTTTTGGTGACCCGCCACATGCAAATACACAATGCGTTCGCTGGGCATGGCCTTAATAAATTGGTTTGCATTGTCATTGTGGTTCACACAATTAACATACACATTATTGACATCTAGCAATAAATCACAATCCGCTTCGTTTAAAACGGCAGTGATAAATTCTGCTTCCGTTAATTCATTATCCAATTGCGTATAATAACTGATATTTTCAATGGCAATGCGGCGTTGCAAATAATCTTGCACCGTTTGTATACGGTGTGCGACATGCATAACGGTATCACTGTTAAAAGGCAGCGGCAATAAATCGTATAATAAGCCTTGCTCGTCGCCACTAAAACTTAAATGTTCACTATAACAAGCGATTTTATACTGTTCTAAAAAAATTTTTAACGAATCTAAAAAAGTAAAATCCAGCGGCGCTGTGCCCCCTAACGATAAAGACAAGCCATGACTATACCAGGTAAAATGCGCGGCGAACTCATCTAGATATTGTTTTTTTATTCCGCCCATACCGCACCAATTTTCTGGCGCTATCTCTAAAATGGTGCAGGGTGCGTTTTGCGTTGTTAGACTTTGCTTTAGAGGTGATAATAAGGCTTGGCGTAGACCAAGCCCTATTGCGTTAGAAAGATCGCTATTTAGGTGCGCCACTGCATTTACCTGCAGCACATTTTCCACCAGCGCATTTGCCTTCGGTTGTCTTATCGCTGCTCTTAGCTTCATTTGCCTTATTGACTTCTTCTTTAGGAGGCTTAGTGGGCGTTACATCAGAGCTAGGTGGGGTGGGTGCAACTACTGGCGCCCCTGTACTTGTATTGGCGGCATCGCTGCTCGTTGTATCTGCCGCAAAAGCCGCTGTACTTAAAAAGACACTCGCACCCAAAGCAATTAGCATTTTCTTATTCATTATAAACTCCTCAGTTATTATTATTAAATTGTAGTTTGAGCTAAAATTAACCAGATTGATGCTCTAGCCATTTAGTTCGCTTACAAATGGCGAGTATACCATATCACAAAGCACGAGTACTTCCCTTCCAACTTACGATGTAATTTTGACCAAAAGTAGCTAAGTTGTTCTTGCCTAAAGGAGGGTGAAAACTGGAAGCCTGCCTTCCAATTTTCGCGGTATTGTGCGATAAAAACTACAATTGACAACTCGGCCCCTCCACGCTAGTATCCCAGCCTAAGCCGAGGTGGTGAAATTGGTAGACACGCAAGTTTCAGGTACTTGTGGGGGTAACTCTGTGGAGGTTCGAGTCCTCTCCTCGGCACCATGGGCATTCCATTAAGCTAATCTCAACATGGTTATCGTAGGGGCAGGTCGCCGTGGCCATAGACGTCCAGCCCAAATTCAGATCTTGTTCGTAATAGATTGAAATATAATAGAAAAATTGGCCGCATAGCGTAAAATCTTTTTAAAGACGTCCCCTCAGCCTTTTCGTAGGGGCAGGCCCCTGTGCCTGCCTTACATAGACAGCCACAGGGGGTTCTCCTGCGGCCGAGCGTCGTTTCCTCTATCATTATAGAGCTTAAGCGAATGCCTCAGAAAAACCCATAGCTATTTCGCCCCTTTTCTGCTAAAATCGCGCCATCTTTCCACCACTGTAGAGATCCCCTATGCAACACCCTTTACCCCCGAAAAAAGACTCTTTTTTGGCCTGGTTAGTCGTACTCTCTGCCGCTTTGTTCTTCTGCTACGAATTCATACAAATGAATATGTTCGACGCCATTAATAGCGAGCTGATGCGCTCTTTTAACTTAAATGCGACTCAAATCAGTAACTTATCCTCATCCTTTTTCTGGGCCGATATGTTGTTTGTATTTCCGGCAGGATTATTACTTGATCGCTATTCAACGCGGCTGATACTTTTGATCATGATGGGTTCTTGCGTAGTAGGGACCTTTTTATTTGCAGGCGCACACAGCTTTGGCTTTGCATTAGCCACCCATTTCTTCGTAGGCATAGGCGATGCGTTTGGCTTCTTATGTGCGTTAATCTTAGCCTCGCGCTGGTTTCATACCGACCGCCAAGCACTGATCACGGGCGTCATCGTTACCTTTGCCATGGTGGGTGGCGTGATTGCCCATACCCCTGTGGCTTATTTGGTTACGCAGTTGGGTTGGCGCCAAGCCATGATTGTGAACGGCTTCTTAGGGATAGCCTTATGGGTGTTAATGTGGTTATTCGTTCAAGATCAACCCAAACATGCGACCTTAACGCATAAAGAGATGATTAAAAACCATCCTTTCTTACCAGGCTTGTGGCTTGCCTTACGTAACTTTCAAAACTGGGCCGCAGGCCTTTACACCGGTCTGACCAATTTACCCTTAATGGTGATTGGTGGTTTGTGGGGCGATACCTTTTTACGACAAGTACATCATTTCGACACCGCCAGCGCAACGACGATTTCATCCATGTTATTTATGGGTACTATCTTCGGTTCACCTTTCTTTGGCAAACTATCTGACAAAATCCAAAACCGTCGTGGGCCTATGTTTATAGGTGCCGCTGTTTCGCTCTTATTATCGGTTATCATGATTTATGGTCACTATGATAATTTTTGGTTAGCCGCCACTTTGTTTTTTGCCTTAGGTTTTAGCACCAGTTGCCAAATATTAGGTTATCCTATTATCACCGCCAGCAATCCAGCGCATCTAACCGGTACGGCCTTAGGCTTGTCTGCCAGCATCATCATGTCCAGTGCTGCCTTGTGCCAGCAATTTTTTGGCTCCTGGTTAGATAAATTATCCAATGGACAAATGATTAATGGCTTGGCCTTTTACTCCGACAAAATGTTTCAGACCAGCATGCTCGTATTTCCAGTTACGCTGCTTTTGAGTGTGCTATTGGTTATATGGATAAAAGAGCCCAAGCACGAAAAAAAAAATAATTTTGCTCCCCCAAACTTAAACCCATTGACCACTGGAGAATAAATGGTGATGATAGCTAAAACACATCCAAAACAACCGCACGAATTACGCTCTTGGTTAGTTTGCCTTTCTGCGGCTTCTTTTTTCCTGTATGAGTTTATACAAATGCTGTGTTTAAATTCGATGAATAGTGATGTGAGAGCGGATTTTCATATCAGCGCTACAGAGCTGGGTTGGCTGTCCTCCGTTTATTTTATCTCTAACGTGTTATTTCTATTTCCTGCTGGGCAATTAATTGATCGCTATTCAGTGAAACGTTTAATTTTAATATTCATGGCGTTGTGTATCACCGGAACAGTATTATTTTCTCAGACTACAGACTTCGGCTTAGCTTTATTTTTTAGATTTATCACGGGCATAGGCAGCGCCTTTTGCTTTTTATGCAGCATGCGGTTGGCTTCACGCTGGTTTTTACCTCACCGCATGGCTTTGATCAGCGGCAGCATTGTCACCATGGCCATGTTAGGCGGTTGGATAGCACAAGCGCCTTTTGCTGCCTTAGTTTCTTTAGTAGGCTGGCGTCATGCTTTGTTGTTTGATGCCGCATTTGGCGTATTATTATGGCTCAGCATCCTCTTAATAGTGCGTGAATATCCGCCTGAGGAATTACGTACGTATGAAAGCGATCACAATCAATTGCATCGGTTAGGCTGGTTAAACAGTATGAAGAAAGCCTACGGCCGCAAACAAAACTGGTTATGCGGCATCTACACTGACTTCATGAATTTACCTATCTTCTTATTGGGCGGTTTATGGGGCGGTTTGTATTTAATGCAAATTCAACACTTACCCAAAACTATGGCCACGCATGTCGCAGGCATGTTGTTTTTTGGCACCATCATCGGCGCACCTTTGGTAGGTTATATCTCCGATAAATTATCGTCTCGTAAATTGCCTATGTGGATTGGGGCGATTGTCTCTTTGATGTTGATATTAATGCTTATTTATCTGCAACTAGATGCCACTACATTAAGCGTCATTTTCTTTTTATTAGGTCTGAGCACCAGCACCCAAGTATTAAGTTATCCTACGGTAACTGAAAGCAATCCCCATGCTTTAACAGCGATGTCGGTGAGCGTAGTGTCCTTTTGTGTAATTAGCGGCGGCGCTATGTTTGAGCCCTTGTTCGGTTGGTTAATGGATTTAAAATGGAGCCATACGATTACCAATGGCTTGAGTGTGTATAGCAATACTGATCTGTATCGCGGATTGTTGATCATGCCTGTGGCTTTTATATTAGCCGGTTTGATGTTGTTTGGGATTCGTGAGACTTTTTGCAAAATGTTTAATGAAGAAAAAGCGTAAGGGCAGGCCCCCGTGGTTGCCCTAGTAGAGCAGGCACAGTGGCCTGCCCCTGCATTTTACCCAACAACATACAAAAACTACATCGCCTCTAACTTTTCTTTGCACTGCTCTAATTGAAATTGATATAAGATCGCGCGCGATTGCACTCGCTGCGCGTAATGAATCAACCAAGTCTGGCTATTGTAAGTGCCTCTAGAATAACCGCCCCAACCCTCATGATAAGCCAAATATTGTGCGTAAGCATCTTGATAAGCAATTCCCAATTGACGATGGGATTGGTAACAGTACCAGCCTACGAAGTCCGAGGCATCGCCAAAATTATTGCGCTGCGCCCGCCAATTGCCGCTGCTCCTTTTATAGTCTGCCCAGGCGCCATCTAGGGCTTGTGAATAGCTATAGGCTGTGGTTGGACGGCCCAACGGGATAAATAAAAAATAACGCCGTGGAGGCCTAGCTTCTTTCTTAAAAGCCGACTCATGATACATAATTGCCATTTGCACCGCGATAGGCACACCCCATTTGTCTTCAGTCTTTTGTGTGGCTTTATACCAATCTGGAAATTCGCGGAATATAAGACACATATCATTAGGTTGAGAGGGCACTCTAGCCGCACACGCGGCCAGCAATAATATGACTATAATGGTCGCAGCGTATTGGAATATCCTTTTCATATTACTCCACGGTTACGGATTTCGCCAAATTACGCGGTTGATCTACATCGGTTCCTTTGATTACCGCGACATGATAAGCCAATAACTGCATCGGAATGGTATAAATAATCGGCGCAATAAGGGGATGGACCGTGGGTAAATAAAACACCGTAATTCCTTCTTCGTTTTTAATAGTATTTCCTTTCTCGGAAAAAACATACAATTGGCCGCCGCGGGCGCGTACTTCTTGTAAATTAGAGGACAATTTCTCCAATAGTTGATCACTAGGCGCCACCGCAAACACGGGCATGGTTTTATCCACTAAAGCCAATGGACCATGTTTTAATTCGCCAGCCGCGTAAGATTCAGCATGTATATAAGAAATTTCTTTTAATTTTAAGGCACCTTCCATGGCTATAGGATAGGACGCACCTCGTCCTAAAAATAAGGCGTGCTCTTTATCCGCTAATGCAGGTGCAAAGTTTTGAATGGCTAAATCTATTTTTAAAGTTTCTAACATGAGTTTGGGTAAGTGTAAAATCACTTGGATTAAACTTTGTTCCGTGGCCACATCTAGGCCACGTTTCTTTGCCAATACCATCGTTAACAGCAATAATCCCACCAATTGCGTCGTAAAGGCTTTAGTCGAGGCTACACCGACTTCTATGCCTGCACGCGTCATGAACACCAAGTCGGCCTCACGTACCATGGTGCTTTCCGCTACATTGCAAATGGCCAATGTCGCCAAATATCCTAATTTTTTGGCTTGTGTTAACGCCGCTAAGGTATCCGCTGTTTCACCCGATTGCGAGATAACGACAAAGAGAGTATTAGGCGCAATCACTTTTTTGCGATACCTAAATTCACTGGCGACTTCTACCTGACAAGCAATACCCGCCCATTCCTCCAACCAATAACGTGCTACTAAACCCGCATGGTAACTGGTGCCGCACGCAACGATCTGAATATTGTGTACTTTATCAAAAATAGCATTGGCATTGTCGCCAAAGGCTTCAGCATAAACATGCTGACTAGAGACTCTGCCTTCTAGGGTAGCGCTGATCGCTTGCGATTGCTCGTAAATTTCTTTTAACATAAAATGTCTATAATGACCGCGAGAAATGGCTTCTGCTGACAACTGAATGGTTCTAATTGGTCTTTCTACTTTTTTACCCTTTGCATCATAGATGATGGCGCCATCTGTAGTGATATCCGCAATATCGCCTTCTTCTAAGAAAATAAATTGATCCACTACCCCGTTTAGAGCCATAGCATCGGAAGCTAAAAAAGTTTCGCCATCGCCCAATCCCACTACTAAAGGACAACCGCAACGCACGCCGATTAAACGTTTAGGCTCACGCGCGCTCATAATAACCAAAGCATACGCACCGGTTAATTGAGCCACTACAGCCATCACGCCAGCTAAAAGATCTTTACCCGAGGACAATTCTTGATGCACCAAATGCACCGCCGTTTCAGAATCAGTTTCAGATTGGGACTCATAGCCCAAAGTCCTGACTTTTTCACGCAATTCAGTATAATTTTCAATGATACCATTATGCACCAAGGCTACATCTTCTGACATATGCGGGTGCGCATTATGTTCGCTAGGTTTGCCATGGGTTGCCCAACGCGTGTGTGCAATACCCGTAGAACCCACTATAGGTTCTTGCAGCAATAAAGAAGATAACTGTGACACTTTGCCTAGTGCGCGTACGCGATGAATCTCGCCGTTTTCAATTACAGCAATGCCTGCAGAATCATAACCGCGATATTCTAAACGCCTTAATCCTTCTAATAAGATCGGCGTTATATTACGCTTTGCTACACCTGCGACGATACCACACATTTAATTTTCTTCCTCTCTTTGCGGCCGTTCCCAATTTTCAACCACGATCTGTTGTTTACGGCAAAATGTTAATTGATTGGCTGGCACATCTTTAGTGATGGTTGAACCTGCGCCTACGGTAGCGCCTTCGCCTACCGTTACCGGTGCCACCAATTGTGTGTCGGAACCTATAAAAGCACGGTCGCCGATAATGGTTTGGTGTTTATTGACACCATCATAATTACAGGTAATAGTCCCCGCCCCTATATTCACATCCTTGCCTATAGTCGCATCTCCTATATACGTTAAATGATTTACTTTTGACGCTATGCCGATGGTTGATTTTTTCACTTCTACGAAATTGCCTATACCGGCTTTTTCTTTTAAGACCGTTTCCGGACGCAATCTCGCAAAAGGACCTACGGTACAATCATTGCCAATGATGCTGTCTTCTAAGATACAATTTTCTTTAATGATGACATCATCCCCAACAATGCAATTGCGTATCACTGTATTCGCGCCAATTTGCACCCTATCGCCTAACTGCACTTTACCTTCTAATATTACGTTGATATCAACGACCACATCGATACCAAATTGAACTGTACCGCGCAAATCAAAGCGATTGGGATCACGTAAAATTAACCCTCGCAATAATAATGCTTCCGCTTGGCAGCTTTGAAAATAACGCTCTTGCTGCGCCAATTGTTTTTTATCATTAATACCTTGTGCTTGTTGTGGATGTTGCAAGCGCACCGTAGTAACCGCGCAGCCATCGGCCAAAGCCAATGCCGGTAATTCTGTTAAATAATATTCCCCTTGGGCATTATTATTGCCCAGACGCTGCAACCATTGCGCCATTTGTGTAGTAGGCGCGCACAATATGCCAGTAAAAATTTCGTTTAAATGCAATTCCTCAGCACTGGCATCTTTCTCTTCGACTATACGCAAAAACAAACCATTATTATCACGCACTACTCGACCCAAACCACGTGGATCTGTAAACTCAGAAACTAATATCGCCATGCCATTTTTAGTCGTACTGTGTATGACGGCTTGTAAGCTGTCGCTGGAAATCAAGGGGCCATCGCCAAATAGCACTAGAGTTTTACTGTCGTTATGTAAATGCGGCATTGCTTGTAAAGCTGCGTGCCCCGTGCCTAATTGAGCTTCTTGCACCACCCATTGTACGGGTAAGTGCGCTAAGGTAGATTGAATGGTGTTGCGCTCATGACCACAGATGACAATGATTTTTTGCGGGTTTAAGGTTAAGGCTGTATTGACGACACGTTCTAATAAACTCACATTGGCGATAGTATGCAAAACTTTAGGAATAGCCGAGTTCATACGTTTGCCTTGACCTGCGGCGAGGATAACGACGTTCAAGTGTGCATTTGCCATAGTGTGACCTCAAAATGAAGGCGCGAATTCATAAGTAGGGGTAACCTCCCAGTGGCTGCTGCCCTTGTTTGGGCGGGCACGGGAGCCCGCCCCTACGAATAGGAGGCCGAAAACTCCTATGCTACTTCTGACGCTTCAGACGTCGTATTACTTCCAGGCGCGCAGTTGCTTCCGCCAATTCTGCTAATACTTCCGCATAACTCATATCGGCCGCTTTATCTTTCAGTAATTGTTCGGCATGCTGTTTTGCCGCTAAAGCCAAGCTTTCATCCAAATCAGCGGCTCTTTCCACAATATCTGCTAACACCGTTATCTTAAAGGGTTGGATCTCGGCGAAACCGCCAGAAACATAATAAATTTCTTGCTCATCGCCATTTACTATGCGCACTGGTCCGGGTTTTAATGCCGTCAACAATTGCGCATGGCCGGAAGTAATTCCCAATTCACCCATCAACCCCGGCACAGCAATAAGTTCGCCTTTACCCGAAAATAATTTAGCTTCTTGGCTAACGATGTCTACATCTATGGTAAATGCCATGGGTCACCTACACCTTAAATTAAATTGTTTTTGCCTTAGCAATGGCTTCATCCAAAGTACCCACCATGTAGAAAGCCTGCTCTGGCAAGTGATCCACATCGCCATTGATGATCGCTTTAAAACCACGAATGGTTTCTTTCAACGGTACATATACGCCTGGAGAACCGGTAAATACTTCTGCGACGAAGAAAGGTTGCGATAAAAAGCGTTGAATCTTACGTGCACGCATCACCACCAATTTATCTTCTTCGGATAATTCATCCATTCCCAAAATAGCGATGATATCCTTTAATTCTTTAAAGCGCTGCAATACGCTTTGCACAGCACGTGTTACATCGTAATGTTCCTGGCCGACAATCATCGGATCCAATTGGCGGCTGGTAGAATCTAAGGGATCAATAGCCGGATAAATACCCAATTCAGCAATTTGCCGTGACAACACAACGGTTGCATCTAAGTGCGCAAAGGTGGTTGCCGGAGAAGGATCGGTTAAATCGTCTGCAGGTACATAGACTGCTTGTATGGAAGTAATAGAGCCTGTTTTGGTAGAGGTAATGCGTTCTTGCAACGCACCCATTTCTTCGGCCAAGGTAGGTTGGTAACCCACAGCCGACGGCATACGGCCCAACAAGGCCGACACTTCCGTTCCCGCCAAGGTATAACGATAAATATTATCGATGAATAACAACACATCACTGCCCTCATCGCGGAATTGCTCCGCCACGGTTAAACCGGTTAAAGCAACGCGCAAACGGTTTCCCGGTGGCTCATTCATCTGCCCATACACTAAAGCCACTTTATCCAACACTTGCGATTCTTTCATTTCTAGGTAAAAGTCGTTCCCTTCACGGGTACGTTCACCCACCCCAGCAAACACGGAGTAGCCGCTATGTTCGGTGGCAATATTGCGGATCAATTCCATCATATTAACCGTTTTACCCACACCGGCACCGCCGAACAGACCGACCTTACCCCCTTTAGCAAAAGGGCAAATCAAGTCGATCACTTTAATACCGGTTTCTAATAATTCTTCATTTACAGCTTGTTCTGCAAAAGTAGGGGGTTTACGGTGTATGGGCATACGGTGTTTCTCGCCTATCGCGCCTTTTCCATCTATAGGTTTACCCAACACATCCATAATGCGACCCAAAGTTTCGCCGCCTACAGGAACACGGATGCAGTCGCCCGTGTTTTCTACATCTAGGCCACGGCATAATCCGTCGGAAGGCCCCATCGCAATGGCGCGCACGGTGCCATCACCCAATTGTTGTTGTACTTCTAAAGTTAATCCCGTTTTAGGAATATACAATGCATCGTAAGTCTTAGGCACATGGTTTTCTGGAAACTCCACATCGATCACCGCACCGATGACCTGCACTATTTTTCCAGTTGTTTGCGTTGTTGCCGTCGTCATTTCACACCTCTATTAAATAACCTATACTGCTGGGCAGACACGGGGCCTGCCCTACGATATCATACTGCCGCTGCACCCGAGACTATTTCGGAGATTTCTTGGGTAATCGCCGCTTGTCTCGCTTTGTTGTACACTAATTTTAAATCGTCTATCAAACTGCCTGCATTGTCGGTAGCGCTTTTCATCGCGACCATTCTAGAAGCCTGTTCACAAGCCAAATTTTCTATTACCGCTTCATAGACTTGCGATTCAATATACCGCTGTAATAATGCATCTATCAATTCACGTGGATCAGGCTCGTAAATATAATCCCAATGGTGAACTTTACTTTTATCGTCACTGTGCACTAAAGGCAATAATTGTTGTGGCAAGGGTTTTTGCGTCATCGTATTCACAAACTCATTGCGAAACACAACCAGTTTATCGAGTTTGCCTTCACGATAAGCCGATAGCATCACTTCAATGACGCCTATCAGTTGCTGCACTTGCGGTGCATCGCCTAAGTGATTAGCGCTGGCTACTACATTGACATTGGCGCGGCGAAAAAAGCTAGCAGCCTTACTACCGATTAAACATAAATCTACCTCTATGCTGTCCGCATGCGCTTCACGCATTTTTTGCACGGCCAGTTTTAGCAAATTATTATTCAAACCGCCGCACAAGCCTCTATCGCTGGTGACGATGATAAAACCTACCCGTTTCACGGTCCGCTCTTTAAAATAAACATGGCGATATTCGGGATGCGCATTAGCTAAATGGCCTATGACTTCTAATATTTTAGTCGCATAGGGCTTAGACAAATTCATGCGCTCTTGCGCCTTGCGCATTTTACTCGCCGCCACTAATTCCATGGCTTTGGTGATCTTCTGCGTTTTCTTAACGCTATCAATTTTAACGCGAGTTTCCTTTAAACTGGCCATATTGTTTCTACCACGTTTGCGTATCTTTAAATTTAACCAATATCTCTTGGAAGGTAGAGGCTATCTTGTCATCAAAAGAAGGATTATCCGCCAAACCTTTCATAAAATCGACGTGATAATTACGCACATAATCCACCAATTCTACGGCAAAAGACGGCACTTGATTCGCAGCTACATCGTCCAAATACCCTTTATCGACTGCGTATAAACACAGTCCCATTTCCGCCACAGACAAAGGCGAATATTGTTTTTGCTTTAACATTTCGGTAACGCGTTGGCCGCGTTCCAATTGCTTACGTGTACTTTCATCTAGGTCTGAGGCAAACTGCGCGAAAGCTTCTAGATCACGATATTGTGCTTGTGCCAAGCGAATACCGCCCGCAATCTTTTTAATAAGTTTGGTTTGTGCAGCGCCGCCTACACGGGATACCGACAAACCCGCATTCATGGCAGGGCGTATACCCGCATTAAACAAACTGGTTTCTAGATAAATCTGACCGTCGGTGATAGAAATAACATTGGTAGGTACGAAAGCGGACACATCGCCTGCTTGGGTTTCGATAATCGGCAAAGCCGTTAAAGAACCTGTTTTGCCTTTGACCGCACCCTTCGTCATTTCTTCTACATAAATCTCATTCACCCGTGAAGCACGTTCCAATAACCGCGAGTGCAAATAGAACACATCGCCAGGATACGCTTCCCGTCCAGGCGGTCTACGCAACAATAAAGACACTTGTCTATAAGCCCAAGCGTGTTTGGTGAGATCGTCATAAATAATCAGCGCATCTTCACCTCTATCGCGAAAATATTCACCCATAGTACAACCAGAATAAGGCGCTATAAACTGCAGCGCGGCTGCTTCTGAAGCCGTAGCGGCAATGACAATGGTATTTTTCATCGCGCCGTGTTCTTCCAGTTTACGCACAATGCTGGCTATGGAAGACGCTTTTTGGCCTATGGCCACATAAATACATTTCACACCACTGTTACGTTGATTAATAATGGTGTCAATGGCGATGGCGGTTTTACCGGTTTGTCTATCCCCAATAATCAATTCGCGCTGACCACGGCCCACTGGCACCAATGCATCGATGGATTTTAAGCCAGTTTGCAGCGGTTGCGACACCGGTTCCCTATAAATAACCCCAGGCGCTACTTTTTCTACTATGGACATTTCAGTCGTTTCTATAGGGCCTTTGCCATCTATAGGTTGGCCTAGCGCATTGACCACACGGCCCAATAAAGCGGAGCCTACGGGAACTTCTAAAATACGGCCCGTACATTTAACCGTTAACCCTTCTCTAAGATGCGTATAATCCCCCAACACCACTGCGCCTACGGAATCACGCTCTAGGTTTAATACCAGGCCATAAGTATTGCCCGGCAATTCCAGCACTTCTTGGAATTGCGCATCTTCCAAACCATGAATGCGCAAAATCCCATCTTGTAAGCTGATAATGGAACCTTCGGAACGACTTTCCGTCGTAGGCACAAAGGATTCTATGCGTTTTAAAATAAGCGAGCTAATTTCTCTTGCTTCTATTGCCATAATCGTTCCTCTAAGCGTATTCGTTGATTGATTGACTGAGTTGATGCAGCTGGCTTTTAATAGAGCCATCTATCACCATGTCCCCACAGCGCAACACGAGCCCGCCCAATAGACTGCTATCGACACGATAACTTAAGTCCACCGGCCCACGGTGTTTCTGCTCTAAGGTTTTTTGCAGCGCTAAACTTTGTGCCTCTGTTAAAGGCTTACTGCTGATCACTTCTACTGCTACTTTGTTTAATTGCGCTAATTGCAATTGCTGATACAGCGCTAAAATAGCGGGCAGCAACGCCATGCGTTTATTTTCCGCCAACAAGTGCAAAAAATTTTTATCGCTCGCCACCACCTTGTCGCCCAACGCGGGTATACAAGCATCGATTATTTTCTCTGCTCCTACACGGGGATCCGACAATAAGCCTGCTACCGTTTTATCCACAACCACCAATGCCATCGGCTCTAACCACAACAACACGGCTGCGATGCGATTGTCTTTTTTGGCTTTGGCATACAAAGCTTTGGCATAAGGCCTGGCGCTGCTAATAACGTTACTCACTGACACCCACCTCTGCAATTAAATCCGAGATCAGGCGATCGTTAATAGCGCCACTGATGTTTTGTTTTAAAATGCGCTCAGCGCCTTTAACCACCATTACGCCCAATTCTTTCTGCAAGGCCATTTTTGCCGCGTGCTTAGCTTGTACAATTTCTTCTTCAGCCGTCGCCACCATACGCTCCGCCAACGCACGCGCATCTGAACGGGCTTCTTCTAAAATGTGCGTTGCTTGTTTGTGCGCTTGATCCACCACATCTATCGCTTTGGCTTTAGCATCGCGCAACAATTCTTTAGCCCGCTCTTGTGATAGGTCCAATTCATGATGACCTCGCTCGGCTGCGGCCAAACCATCCGCAATTTTGGCTTCACGATCGTTGATGGCTTTAATGAGCACCGGCCACACAAAGCGTTTGGTAAACCAAACAAACAAAGCGAAGGTGATCATTTGCCCAAATAAGGTAAGATTGAGATCCACTTGCGATCACTCCGTATATTTAACGATATTAACTAATTACTTTTAACAAGCCTTGTTCCACCAACAGGCTGGTAAGGCGCGCGGCAAAAGGGTTGGCGAAAATAAAGATGATGGCCAAACCCACACCAATAATCGCGACCATATCCACTAAACCCGCTACCAAGAACATATTCTTCAATAAAGTAGGCAACAACTCGGGCTGTCTAGCGCCGCCTTCTAGGAATTTACCCCCTAAAAGTCCCATGCCTATACCAGCACCTACCGCACCCAAACCAATCAAGATAGCCACGGCAATCGCCGTCATACCTTGTACATGAGCAATTAAAGCAACCGCGTCCATTTTATCTCCTCATAATAAACATTACTTCATTTCTATACCCATTACAATTGAAAATATGCATCAGAACGTAGGGGCAGGACCCGTGCCTGCCAAACATGGGCAACCACAGGGGGTTGGCTCCTACGTTCTTTCTTATATCTTCATTTGCGATAGATATACACCTAAACGCCTTCCTCACTAATGTGACTCATGCGCCAAACTTAAATATACAATCGTCAATATTGTAAAAATAAACGCTTGTATAAGAATAATCAATATATGAAAAATAGCCCAGGGAAAGCCCAGGACCCATTGTAACCACCAGATGGGGAATAGTGCAATCAAGATGAAGATCACTTCCCCCGAAAATAAATTGCCAAACAACCGCAATGCCAATGAAACAGGCTTTGCCAATTCATGGACGATACTTAAGGGCAGGTTGATAGGCGCAAACCAAATATAGGGAAAAGGATGCATGAATAATTCTTTAGTAAAACCCCAGAGCCCCTTTTCTTTAACGCTATAATATATTATCAAAATAAACACCGATAGAGACATGGCGAAAGTAGCGTTTAAGTCTGTGGTGGGCACCATGCGAAAATAGGGTACACCGGTTTTACTCAAGAGCATGGGGAATAAATCGATGGGAATTAAGTCCATTAGATTCATCAATAAGATCCACACAAATATCGTTAACGCCAAGGGTGCAATCAAAGGGTTACTGCCCTGGAAAGTTTCTTTCACTTGTCTTTGTATAAATTCAAACAATATCTCAACAAAATTTTGCAATTTAGACGGCACCCCTGAAGTGGCACGCCGCGCTAAACAATAAAATAGCAGCAAAACGCCACTGCCCAATATAAAAGATACGATTAAGGTGTCTAGATTCACCACACCAAAAGAGCCCAGCTTTTGCTGCAAAAAGGAATGCGTCCACGGCAAGTTGGTTAGATGATGATGCACATACTGGGTAGAGTCTAGCGCTTCACTGCTCATATTGAATCTCTAAGAATTACGAAACACAAACGGCGCAAAACTGCCTACGCACTGCACCACCACAAAAGTCATAAATACTATCCATAAATTTAACGAAAACAAGCTTAATAACGCTGCCAATACAGCCAACATTAAGGCTATTTTCAATACTTCGCTGCTATAGAAATAACGCAACGCTGCCTTGGGTGCTAAAGCACGCTTGGAACCGCGCATCTTGAGCAAGAAATATACTTGCCCTACACAGTTGGCCCCGCCGCCTGCTAAGGCCGACCAAGCCGCTTGAGCGCCCATAAACGTATAAAAAGCGCAAAAAATGACCGCCAACACCCCAAAAAGGAGACATAAAGCACGTGCGCTCTTTTTTTGCTGCTGCATTCTGCTCTCGTTATGGCCTATAGCACCTCTCAGTTTTTAAGAGACGGCACAGTATACTGGCTTTTAGGGGGCGCGTGCAAGGGGGTGCGTTAGAGGGTTGGCCCTACGAAAAGAGTATACGATGGTATCGTATATTCTCACCGGTTTTTATACGATGCCATCGTATACCCTAAAAACGCTACATTCCCCTACTCCCAAATTGCCATTCATTTTAGGAGTATACTCCTAAAAAGTCGATAAAATACTTGCCTAAACGACATTTATGGAGTATACTCCTAGAATGTCATGCATTTTAGGAGTAACTATATGTATCCACGTCTTTTGACCCTCCCTAAAAAGCACCATTTTTTCTTATTTGGCGCACGTAACACGGGTAAAAGCACCTTAATCCAAGCAGCTTTCAATCCTGAGAAAAGCCGTTACATTGATCTACTGAATAGCACGGTAGAAGATCACTATCGTCGCGATCCTACGCTATTAGCCAACGAAGTTTTAGCGTTGCCGAAACACATAGAGCACGTTATCGTCGATGAGGTACAAAAAGTGCCACGCCTATTAGATACCATACACATGCTCATGAATGACAGCGACAAACTGTTTATTATGGCGGGTTCTAGTGCGCGTAAATTAAAAAGTGGCGGTGCGAACCTCTTGGCGGGCAGAGCTTTTGTTTACAATTTATATCCCCTATCTGCTAGCGAATTAGGCACAGATTTTGAATTGGATCATGCGTTGCGCTGGGGCACCCTACCTCAAGTACTACAATATGGCTCCGATTTAGAACGACAAGAATTTCTAATGGCCTACGCACATACTTATCTTAAAGAAGAAATTGTGAACGAGCAAATCATTCGCAAGTTGGATCCTTTTCATAAATTTTTAGAAGTGGCAGCACAATGCAATGGTAAAATTATCAACTACAGTAATATTGCGCGCGATGTAGGAGTCGACAATAAAACCATTCAATCTTACTACAGCATTTTAGAAGATACCTTAATAGGGTTTATGTTACCGCCCTATCAAGGTTCATTTAGAAAGCGATTAAGCCAAAAACCTAAATTTTACTTTTTTGATACGGGCGTTGCTCGTGCTCTAGCAAGATTAAGCACGGTTCTCTTGGTAGAACGCACACACGCTTATGGAAACGCTTTTGAGCATTTTATTATATTGGAATGTATGAAGTTAAGCGGTTACTATCGCAAAGAGTATCGCTTTAATTATTTGCGCACCAGCAATGATGCACAAATAGATTTAGTGGTGGAACGTCCTGGTTTACCCTTATTGTGTATAAAAATAAAAAGTAGCCGCGATGTTAATGAAATCGATATTTCTGGTTTCAAACAACTCACTGCCGATATTCCCGATTGTGTAGCGATTGTTTTAAGTCAAGATAAATATGCAAAGAAGTTTGGCCATGTTACGGTTTTGCCTTGGCGGCAGGCAGTGGAGGAGTTGTTTGGTTCTTAAAAGAAATAATGCGGCTAGCGTTTGCAGGGCTGTTGAATAGCTATCTACTGCATTCGCACCTGAAGATGCGAAAATGGGCGCTGGAAGCGCCCACAAACCGCGTTGCGTCCTTACCCGGAGTACCGAGTACAGGCTCGCGCGCGGCGGGAATCCAGGATCAATTAAGTTTTTACGCTTTACTCTTTTTATTTGTATTGATTGCTTTATACCATTACCTCTAAGAGAGGTTAGATTGTAATAAAGCACTGTTTAAAATGCAAGAATAAGCCATGCAATAGCATCAGATATTACCTATAATTTTGACATTGGCTACCCATATTCCATATTGTGCCGCTGCTATTTTAATGTGGATAGATAGGCCAAACAATTTGATCACGTGACCATACTGTCTTAACAACGATAGAAATTCTTTGGAAATAGTTTGACAGAAAATTTTAAAACATTTAGTATGCTGAACTCTTTTAAATTAAACAGGCGAAGAATCATGGCAGCACATCCTGAGCATTTTAAAATCAATATGGATCTACAATCTAAGCGATTGCATCCTTGCTTTTTGACCATAGCAGAAGCAAAAGACCACCCCGAACTGGTATATTCCGATCACCTCCCTATTTTAACCGAAATACCTGTCCCAGGAGCTAAACCGGTAAAAGCCATTTCATTGAATGTGCTAGGCCCAATGTCATTCAGCGGCTTACATGACGCAACAACTAACCGAGAATGGGAAACACCAGAGCAAACTACCGCCCGCTATCAACGAATAGCGCAAGGATTAAAGCAAGCAATAAACTTGCATGATACTAGCCTCTTATTATTGCAAGAAACCACTGGTGCAAAGGATTTCCCAGACATTTTGTATCAACAGTTAGGAGAAGGATGGCATATCCTAATAGATGAAGATGGATTAATCAGTTGCTATAAACTAGATCGCTTTACGAATCCTTCCGCCACCTCTGCTGTTTACCAAAACCATAGAACTCATTCGCTTAACCTAATTGAATTGTCAACTGCAACCCCCCTAGTCGTTCATAATGTTTGGGGCGCTTCCAATGATTTTGGCGATGGGCATGAGCAATATTATAGGGATTTATTAGCACTCAAGCCAGGCGAAGATCCATCTACTATTAAAGTAGTAGTTGGAAATAGCAATTGCCGCTCTACGCCTTCGCCTACAGATTTAAATCAGCGTAATATTATCACCGGCGTCATTTCCACAGACCTTACCAAACTTCGAAACAGAACAACCAATCCACAATTGGGAGATCACTCAGAATGCGCGTTTGTAAGCATTGCAGGTAAAATCCACCAATTATGTTTTGACACACTGCATTTTGCCACAGGGAAAATTGTAACAGACTCGCGTGATTGCAACGAGATCCCCCAGGAACCCTATTTATATAGGCCTATTTTATTTTTAGATGCTGACTATATAAGTCGAATAACCATTGCACATATGTCTTTACAGAACTACCAGAACTATTTGCAAGAAGAATTACAAGATAACCAGATCCTTGTGGGAATGTCCTCTAATACCCTAAATGATCACAGAATCTTCTTTAGGTTTTCATCTGACTCAGCGGTATATGAACAACTCGTTATGACATTTAAAAATCAAGAAGGTATCCATGCGCGTATTGTTAAAAGCAGCCAGCCATTTCCGTGCCTATTTATAGCCATAGATAAAATTGAACTCATACATCAAGCCATCCACAATATTCAATTTCCACGGCGATATTGGATAGAACAAATGAACCTACATTTACAAAGGTCAACTCATACTTTTTTCAAAGGCTGGTCTATATTAACCGCGTCCAAAGACGAGCAAGACTTACACCAAGCCAAAATAGACAAATTGGAGGAATTAAAGCGTGCTTTCGAAACCGCATGGCTTACGGCCAGTGCGGAAGAATTGCTTGAAATAAAAAATACTTGGGCTAAAAAAGTCGCTGACTATACCATCGGCGGGCAAAAAGTCACTCTCACCAATATGGAACTGATGGCATATAAACGCGGCCCGCAAAGAAATAATGGCAAACCCGCTGCAAGTGCTACTTTATTAGCAAACATGGAGCGGTTGTTAAATCCGTCTTCTGCTATTTCTACACCTGCGGCTGGTAATAATTAATACCGCTTAGTCACTCTCGCATATAGGCGAGGGGGTTGCTGTATTACAATCCACTTTGTTTATCCTTTTTTTCTCGGTGTAGGTGAGTTAAAAAATATAGGTTCACTCGGTTCGGGGGGTAGAAGCTCCAGCTCCTCCTCGCAATCAGATATAATAGGATCCAACATAATGCGCCTGCTCTTCTTTTTTATCCGAAGAAAATACACTTAAATGGCGCACTATCTCAAGGTGGGATGCAATCTTACGATGACGTACTGTAGAAAAGAGATTGGTTGTAGAGAATCTTCTCTTACAAAATCATTTGCCCATGTTATCAATGCCGCATAAAATCTTTGGCTAATTTCCCTCCTCTCCCAATTCTGATGCTACCCATTTAATCGTTTCATCTTTTTTTCGTGGAATTATTTTTTTCCGCTTCTACTCCTATATCGGTATACATAATAAATTTTATTCAAATAAAAGAATATATTCTATATAATGACGCGCATGCCGAGGATCTTACCAAAATATATTAAAACACTCATATATAATAATATTCCTATGCGCTCCCTACCTTGGTTTTACGCCTTCTTTTTCTCTACCATCATCAGAACAGGAGTTTTCAATAGGAAGCGGGCGGGACCAAATACCGTATCTAGTAGCAAGCGGTCGAATCCTCTTATCATTCGGCTCAATTTCTTTCCTTTTCCCAGTAACAGCAAGTAATTCTTCTTTTAATTTTTCACCCAGCGATTTTTCTTTTACTCGTGCTGGTGGCAATTTTCGTTCAGTCGCCGATTTAAGGCCAAAACCATCTTTTTTTAGCGTCTGAGTTAACTCTGCGGCTAGAGTGTTAGCTTCAAGATCTTCTGTCATACTATCCAATACAGATTCGACATCCCGAACTCGGTTTAGTGCCGTCCCTCTTGTGATTTCTACCATTAAATCAGTTGCAGGCTTTAGAGTGTTGATTGAAGCAGACACATCTTTCTTTTCTTTTTCAGCATTTGGCTTGAATGCTGAGTTCAAATTAGGCGCTGGAGGAGGTGCTGGTATTGTACTGGTCATGTTCTTATCTTTGGAGTCACTATTAGGTAAGACTATTTCTTCTGCTTCGGGCATCTCTTCTAACTCTTGAACTAGAATTTTCTCACATAAAGAGAGTAGATTGCTATTTCCCTTCGAATCGATAGCTTCATTTTTGTCTTGTAGCTCTAGCTTCAACTCATTAGAAGCTTTTCGCAACAGATTTTCGTAAAATTTTGCAGCATCTTTTCTTTCAACACTAGAGCTTTTAGGTTCATCAATTTTTAATAGTTTCTCGGCATTTTCTATTACCAAAGAGATTTCTGGTATTAAAGATTCCGCCAAATCAAAATGCTCCTGTCTTATTTCTCCTAAAAATAAAGCGTATGCAGCTAGCGCTCGGGTAAAGCGGCGATCGAGCCCGATTTCATTTCTTTTATCATACAGGACAGTTATGCGTTGTTTAAACTCTTTGTGAGATACCCCCCTAAACTCTTCCGTCTCTATTTCTTGCGCCTGTATTTTCGAAGATTCTTCGTATACTGTTGCCTCGTTCATTTGCGCTTCTAGCTTTTTGGATTCTTGCATTGCTTCTTCAATAAAATCTTCTTTAACAGAATCGTCAAAAAAAGCATCGCCTTTTGACTCGTTATCCGTAGAGTCCTCGCTGAGAGAAGTGTCTATTGAGCCCAACTCATTCACAGTATCATCTTCTAGTCTCGCTAAAGCTAACTCAAATAATTTTGCTCCTAAGTCGTTTGGTGAAATATCGGCAGATTCTACCAAAGAATATTTCAATTCGAGTAATAATTCCTTCTCAATCTCATGCATTTTATTGTCAGGTATTGGGCGTGCAGCGAGTATTATAGTTCGCGCACACAGAGCAATTCTTTTAACAAAATCATCCTCAGTTAAATTTTTATCCACTAGAGTGATTTTTGCTAAGCGAGTAATCATGCCTTTAGTGGCATTATAATGCATATCTACCGTCTCGCTAGAACCTTTTGCACCATCCGCAGTAGTAGTGGTTGTTGATTCTCTCAGTAGTGCTTGTATAAATGAATCAAAGTTTTTTAAATATAGCTTATCTTCTTTTTGTATCTGCTCTATACGAGCTACTTCACAGGAATATCTCTCACTAATAAAATATTTCGAAGCTTGGGGATTATCCTTTAGCCTATTCTCAATAGCTTGCAATTTTAACTTACTTTCTTCTCGGTTTAGCCCTTTAATGATAGGGATAGCATTTTGAGCCAAAATAACACGGGCATAAGCGAGGATTAATTCTTCAGATTCCCGTGTCGCACTTGAATCAACAGATATATGAATCTCTTTCTTACCTATTTTGGCTATAGCTTCTACCATCACCTGGACAGCTAAATGCATATCCTCTTGTTCATGCCTATGGACTGTTATCCCTACGCCCCGAGCCATATCTTCATCTACGTTTTCAGGGGTAACAGTAAATGTATGATGATTATGATGAAATACTTTAACACTGTCACCCTCTTTAAAATCATCCTGAGGTATTGCATTTACTAACTCTTCCCTATCGCGACTGTAAATAAATTCCCAACCTGTTACCCTATTCTCAGTTGGGTTCGTTTCAGCCACTGTATTGTATGCTTCAATTTTGGCTAAAACGAAATTTGCAAATTCAACAAAAGGCACATCGGCAGATAAATCTGCCGGTTCATTATCTTCTAATTCATATACAGCGCGATTAGGTTTAGGCTTACTCCACTGAGGACTCACAGCTGATATGTTCTCCCTAGCTGATTTTTTTTTAGAAGTCTGGCTAAGTTGTAATACTCTGGAATGTAATCTAGTAGCAAGGGTTTCTGCTTTACCCATCATTCCAGATAACCGGCCTACAGATCTTGGGGGCTTAGGCCCACCAATAGCATTAAGTTCATCTACAATATGGCCTTTTTTACAAAGAAAAGTAACAATATTTCCTTTTAATTGCTTATTTTCTAGTTTTTTTGATAAATTACCTAAACCAATAGGCATTTCAATATCATAACCGTCTACTTTTAGAGATTCCGGCAAAAAACCTTGATAGACTTTTCCATCATAACCCCGAACAACAAATTTACGTGTTTTTTCTTCAATATAAATTTTTTCTTTCTTTGCTTTCTTTGGATCGTTATCAGGCAAAGAAGACATCAAACAAAGAACATATCCTTTATTCATTTCGACTATTTGTTCATTATTTGTTGCCGCTATTTTCCACAGTTGGGATACTATATTAGATACATTCCCTTCTGAAGAATGTTCCCAAGTATGATCAATACATTCAGTTAACGCCACATATTCTGTCTGGCGTCTACTCACTAATCGGCTTATGTACGTCCTAATATCATATCCACAGGCTGCTGCGCCTCGACCTGAAAATATAGGCATTACAGAAGGTTGAAAACGCTTACTTCTTTCTGAATGATGCGGCAAAGTGCTTTTCGCATAATATTCCGCCATATTGTGGAGAGGAGTACTATCCGCAGCCAAACGAGATATTAAATCACGGGTATCTTGCGTGGCATCCCGTATTGCACTAATAACACGCACTACTTTGTCACCAACAAAACCGTGTTCTGCTCCCTTTAATCTTTTAGCTAAATAAGGAGTAATAAAATCTGAGGTGATACCCACTGTTAGGATAACTTTCGATATTATATCATCACCTTGGGCTTCACTCGCTACAGCTATTTCAACCTGTGGTAATTTCTTTATTAGATCTTCAGCAAGAGTATTTAAATCTTGATAATCTAATAGTGATAAAAGTCGATAGATACACTGTTCTTGGATCTTCACGACTTGATCTAATCTTTGCCTCACATCTAAAAGAAATACTTTTTCAGCAGTGTTAAATGGGATTATAAAGTCTGAAGTGAGTTTATCTCTATATTCACAAAAAGCTTTATAACGGCTAATCTCTTGTAGACACATTTCGGCAACAAGTTCTCTTGCCCTATCTGGATTCGGTTCTATTCGTTTAAGTTCACTGCTATCACGTACAATACGCTGTTTTAATTGAGGATCATTTATTTTTTGAGGTTCTACCTCTATATGAGGCAAAGCCCAACGAATAATCTCCCCATCCAAATTACGACTAAGATATTGACGTGTGCCCGGATCTACATAAATATCGCCTTTTCTTACTTTGCTTTCTCCCTCTTCAGGTAAAGAAGACATTAAATATAGTTCATAACTAAGACGAAATGCATTCGGTCCAGCAGATTCAATGCGCTTAGTAACAGCGTTATTAATATCGCCCATATCAATATCAACAGCCAATCTAATTCTCCTGCACTGGGAATTTCGCCCGTTTTACTTGTACCAACCATAATTGCACGTCTCCATCATATTCTAATTTTACAAATTCTCCAGTGTAGATGATACGTCGTCAGGAATGCTCTTATTTTTCTTATGCAAACCGATCGACGAGTAGGAAAACCATATTCATCTACACCCTATACTCCTTCGCTCATAGTTGTGCTTTTTATTAAAGTAACAACTAGTATAAGGTATAGATCTTAAGGAAAACTTAAGAGCACAAGTATTTGTGAAGATTTTTAAAAAGATGGAGTCGTCCCTGAAAAACTTCCTATGCAGCCCCTGATAGGGAAATGGGAAATCATGACCGAATATTTTTTCTTAAATTAAATACGCTACTCGCTTGTGCGCCGTGACAGGTCCAGATATTCTTCAGCTATCAAAATTAAGCTCATAGGAAAAAATAACCTGTTTGATAAAAAACTGTGTTGTTTTTCAACAACTTAGGCATTCAATTCGTGAGGATAAATCAGCTCACGAGCGCCCCCTGCCCCCTTAGTTCGCATTATCCTTGCGATGGGGGTTCGCCCTACATTTTTTAAACCTCAAAAGACAAAGCGCGGGCAGCGCTGGTTTTAACCGCTACGGCTGACTCTTCTTGACCCAGAGTAGCAAAAAAGCCGCTGTTATTTTGCGATGCATTCATCTCAAGTTTGTACTGATACTTCCTGGCTAAAGACCAGTTTATTATTTGCAATCTGCGCTCTAATTCCGTAGCCTCTAAAATAATATTGCCCAACATAACTCTAGGAAAAACGGCTTGTTCTAATGCTTCTCCTACATATTTCTCTATTAACTCATATACTTCTTCTTCTGATGCAGAAGCGGCAATCTTTATGTCTAATATATTTCCCCCCCTTGCACGCATAGATTCCACCATGCTACTTACAGCCATAGCAACATCGCCTTTTTTATGCCTATAGGCCGTGATATAGAGATCCTCTACAGGTAATACTGCAGGAGGGTTGTGCATGGATTCCTTTGTTTTCACCTCCGCGGTAAAAACCAAGTCTACATCTTCATAAACCTCAATGGAATTGCAGGCCGTTACATTATCGCATCGACTCACAATAGCGTTAGATTTTATATATTTCTCAACGCGCCATTGTGAACTCGCCTCTACCGCTATTTTCTGCTCCACATTTTCTACTAAGCTTTGAAAATTGCCTTTAGTAGCACAGCTAACAGTGCTTTCTGCCTTTTTCTCTGTAACTGCTCTTACAGGAGATCGTATTTCATTTATGGCATCTTCTGTGTGTTGCCTTGGTCTTCTATCCCGACCTGTTTTTGAAACAAGCTTCTGTTTAATCTCAACATTTAAGCTAGTCTTCGTTCCTAATACTGTATTCTCTTTGCTGTTGCGCTCAAGGATTTTATCCCCTAATCCTGCATAGGTAGTACAATGAGGTCGACTGTTGACGAGGTTAAATAGTTCAAGAACAGAATGGGACTCTTCTATTTTCAAAAGTTGGTTTGGATGCTGGGCATCATACTGCTGAGATTCGTTTGACAATAATGCAGATAAAGATTGCACGGTCAGAAAAATATTACCCACACCTAATGATAATAGAAAATCATCCGATAAGATTTGACCCATTTTCATATTTCTTTCTAAGATATTTTGCGCTAATACTTCCAGAAGATAATAGGGCATCTTTAAAAGAGCACCGGCATACCTAGATAAAAAAAACTGATCGCCTTTTTCAGGCAGTAGAATCTCTTCCAAAATCTTTATAGAAATTTTCTCTCTATTTTTTTGCAGAATTTCTAAGCAACTATCATAAAATATATTTGTGTTTCTAAGCGCGTCTATTTGTCTAGTGATTTCTTCTTCCAGAAGGTTTTTTGCAATTAGGTTTCTTGTGCTTGTAAATTGCCCAGCCGTCATCTTTGTGTCTAAAAAGTTAGCCAATGCAGTAATAACCGTTTGCGGAATATTAGGAGAAGAGGTCACTTCCCTTTTCTTTTGAGCCAAAAACTTACTCAACGCGCTCTCTTTATCTGTAAAAACCTCTTTCCAAAATTGTGGCAATTGCTTAATATCTTCTTGATTCAATGCTGTCAAGCTTTTATTTTCGCCTAACTTGTCTTTAATTTCTGGTACAAACAATAAAATATCCACTATATCGTAAGATTGCTGAAACTCCCTCAAAACTTCGTTCAAAGAACGGCTAACCGATTTCACGGCTGGAATCAGCGCACTCACAATTTGTTGTACTTGCAAAAATGGCTCCTGCATATCAGCCTTAAATGCAGTTTGTACAGCTTGCAACAGAGAAAGCTCTAACTCTAATGGATTATCATCTATGAAATAATGGCCAAATTCTTTTAGGTCTTGTAATAGAAGCGGTTGCTTGCGCAAAACCCCGCACATCCTTTTAAAGAATTCTAATTTCTGTTTGGCTCTATCTCGCTTAGTTGCAAAAGATAGGAATGCTGGCTTAAGATGGTTTTTACATTTTGTGTGCATTAAAAAATAAGCGAGGCTGTAATGCTGATCTTTGTTTAGATGCTCGCTAAGCAACGTAACTAGTTCTTTAGGGCGAACATACCCATCCTCCTTGCACGCGCGTACACTATTATCTCTAGTAGATATGTAGCTTATTCTTTTATAGCATTCTTTAGCTCTTATCCGATTGGAGTCATCAAAAACCAAAAGTTTTAGTATTTCTTTAGCATGCAATTCTCGCCTAGTACATTGTTGCACCCATAGGAGCGGCAATTGATTAAAAGCTCTAAAGGTTTTTAGATTGGCAGCAAAAGATTCACAGGCGTCGGCATTATTCTTCAGCAACGTGTCTATTTGTTCTAAATATTCCATAAATAACAGAGAATATTCACTTTGTTTTTTCAAGGTGCTTTCTTTATAAAAATCTAGAAAGTGCTCAATGACGGCTTTATTGGTTTGGCCATTCTGTTCAAGAGAAATCCCGATTTTTGCGATCAAATCAGAATAACCCAGAAGCAGTTTAAAACATTCTTCTTTCTTCTCTAAGGAATCATATCTCTCTAAGAAAGTGCTGATGGCATTTTGTAGGTTTCTATCTTCACCAGCAGCCACTGTACGCAGTGATTCACATATCGTTTTGCAATATAATTTTGTTTTATTACGCAACTTGTGTTGTTCTGCTAAAAAATAGCATAACGCAGATAAGAACTTATGTATAAGTTCTTTCTGTGGCGGTGTAAGCGCAAATTCTTTTTCTTTTGTAAGAATAAATAAAAGATTGTTTGACAAGCCTAATAATTCTTCTAGAAAAGTGTTTTCGTTCTTGTCTAGTTCCACAAAAGTATTTATAGTTTTTCCGGCATTATATTGGCCGCAAGAAAATAGATTATCTTCTATTTTTATCGCATCATAAATAGCGTTCGTTAACTGCGATGAAGGTATGGCTTTAAAACTGTTCCTTTTTGTATTATGACCGCCTATAGTACTAAGGTGACGTACACCTTCACGTAATTTCATTACGCTCTTGTGCAAAGGCTTTATAATGCTAGCCCTTAGAGAAGATCGTTTGTGGTCAAATGAAAATGGTCCATCGCCACGATACATTGTGTGGGCAATAAAACAAACATCCAGCAGAGCATCTATTCTAGGATTGTAAACATCATCATCCAATCGATTCAATTGTTTATGATGGCCTCTTTCTAAAGGCGAAAAAAAGGGAAACTTTTCAGTAGACATTTCAATTTACCCTGAATTAAAGAGAGTATTGAAAGGGGACAACTATGCGCGCCCTGAGAATATATTCCATCTCTCTGCTTCCTAGCGGTCGCGGCGTGGTTAATCCCTTCCTACCCGAGCCGCGACCGCTAGGGTGCGGCGAGAAAGAGAGATTAGGAAATGTGGACTGTTTTTTTGTTGACGCTGTGAAGCGTTGTATATTAAACAGCAATGTCATAGAGATTGTGTCTATGATTATAATCATTATTTCAAACTTCCTTCGGTCTTTTATTTAAATTATTATAAGATTAATGTGTACTCATCTATATTAACACATTTCTGGGTTTTTCGTAATAAGATCAGCGTGTTACTTCTTGTCTTAGCTGATAACGGTAGAGTATAGATTTAAGGAGAGCTGAAAGCAAATAGAGAGTTACGATAATTTGAGGGCAAACGCCTCTAACAAGTACGAAGCACGAAAAATACCAACGCGTTATCCAAACCGCGGCCGTGAGAGAGCGGTTGTGTTGAATTGCCGCTCCCCACGCATCATGGTTCGGATATTTAACCGCTCCCTGACGGTCGCGGCTCGGATTTTTTGCTCCCTTCAGTCAGTACTAGGTTACTGCTTTAAGAGCTGAGATACGGTGCTAGCAGATAGCTTTGCGTGCTATCAGTAACCAAGCGTTCTGGAAGGCCCCTTGCCATTTGCCTGCTCAACCACACGGGACGCCGCTCCCGGCCCTTTTTCCGTGCGACTGCGAGACGTAGGAACACTACCATCAGGGGAGGAATCATTAGGCTTCCCACCACAATTCCCCAGAAAACGTGGACTGTTTGGATCTTTTCGATTTTTTTTATGCGGCTCTACTTTCATCTTTTGCTCTTGCTGCTTCTGCACAGCTGGCTGCTCACTTCTAACAATATAGGACAAAATTTGATCGCATTTTTGTTCTTCAGTTATATCCTTTAGTTTTGTCCGATCGAACTCCAGCGGCATTTCGTCAAGCAACCTTGCCAGCGAAGCTTCATTTTTAACAATCATTTTAATATAGACTTTTGTGTAGACATATTTTTCCGGATCATTCGCATCCTGAGGAGACATTTGTCTAGCTGTTCGTTCTTGCCTTTTAAAAAATTCTAACGATTCATACAGGCTGTTTTCTCTTTTCAGTGCAGGTACCAACCCATAACCTAGAGCCTCACACAAGGCCGTATATTCTCGCCCTTGTTTTTCTTTATCCGACTCACCTGTCTTCTTATTTATATTAATCTTGATAGTTTTAGCGCCTGCCTCTCTATACACAGCCAGCATTTGTTTAAACCCCTCGGGAAAACCGTTTGGGCCACTGCACTTTGCTGTAACGATACCCGTATGAGGATCATGGAGAAGCTTTATTGTAAATTCGGGAACGTGCTTGCCATCCTTCAA
>JAJNBM010000049.1 GCA_021156165.1 Gammaproteobacteria bacterium
AAAAAAGACATTCTAGGCGTAGAAGGCAAGGAAGACGGCGAATGGGTATTAGTCGATTTAGGCCGTATTGTGGTGCATATCATGCGGCCGGAAACACGCGATTTCTATCAATTGGAAAAATTGTGGGAAGCGACGCGTAAAGCCAGAAAGCAAGAGGATTAAAAATGAAAGATTCTAAACCTTATATGATGGCAGTTGATTTTAAATCTCCTAATGCCGCTCGGCAGTTTACGGACTCCTTACATCGTACGGGATTTGCTGTGTTGATGAATCATCCTATTAATACAGCGGATATTCATGCCTTTTATGATAAATGGGCAAAATTTTTTGCGGGTTCTAATAAAGAGGCTTATTTGTATCACAAAGATACTCAAGATGGTTTTTTCCCAATAACCATATCTGAAAAAGCAAAAGGATATTCTATTAAGGATTTAAAAGAATATTATCATTATTATCCCTGGGGACAAATTCCTCCCGAAATGAGCGATTGTAGCGCTAAACTTAGGCAGGATTTATTAGCATTGGCGGAGGTATTACTCCAGTGGATCGAGGATGCTTTGCCTGAGTCCATTAAGCAGCAATTATCTATGCCTTTGTCAGAGATGAGTGTGAATAGTACTAGAACCCTTTTACGTATTTTGCATTATCCACCCTTGTCGGGTGAAGAAGAAGAAGGTGCGATTCGCGCAGCGGCACATGAAGATATAAACTTAATTACTTTGTTGCCTATGGCGACGGCGAGCGGCCTACAGGTTCTGGATACACAAAAAGAATGGCATGATATTCCCTGTGATCCCGGCATGATAGTAGTGAACAATGGGGATATGTTGCAAGAATGCACACAGGCTTATTTCCCTTCAACAACCCATCGTGTAATCAATCCCCCCGTTGAATCGAGCCGGACTTCCAGATACTCTGTACCCTTGTTCTTACATCCTAGAGATGAGGTTCGTTTATCTCCGCTTTATACTGCCAGAGAATATCTGTTAGAAAGATTGGCGGAACTTGGAGTATTGTGATTTCAGAGAAGGTTCACAAAGCGGTGTCATTCCTCGGCAAGGCCGCTAGGCCGCAGCCGGGGATCCTCCTTAATTTAAGTTTTTCTCTGATTTTATCTGGATCTCCGGCCTTCGGCGGAGGATGACAATACCTTCGTTTTTAAACCTACAACAAGGTTCACACTGTTTTGTGAACCTTCTCTGATTTCAACCTTATTTATCTTCCAACAACAGACTAATGAAACTCCTGCTGTTTCAAAACCTCGATCTCATCGCGCACGGCAATGGCTTTTTCAAATTCCAGATTCTTCGCGTGTTCTAACATTTCTTTTTCCAAAGCTTTTATTTTTCTACCTAAAGCCGCGGGACTTAAACGTTGAATTTGCACGGTATTAGGTGACGTATTCGCCAAGCGCACGGGCAAAGGCGCATGCGCACCTTCCATAATATCGTGTATGTTTTTAGCGATGCCCTTCGGCGTTATACCCTGTTTCTGATTGTATTCTTCTTGCTTAGCGCGCCTGCGATCCGTTTCTGCTAATGCTCGTTCCATAGAACCAGTGACTTTATACGCATACAGAATAGCGCGACCATGGATATGGCGCGCCGCACGGCCTATGGTTTGGATCAAGGAACGCTCAGAGCGCAAAAATCCTTCCTTATCCGCATCCAAAATAGCCACCAAGGCTACTTCGGGCAAATCCAAGCCCTCGCGCAATAGGTTGATGCCCACTAGCACATCAAAAGCCCCCAGACGCAAGTCACGTATGATTTCAACCCGCTCTACTGTGTCCACATCGGAATGCAGATAACGTACTTTAACACCATGCTCGTCTAAATATTCCGTTAAATCTTCAGACATGCGCTTAGTCAGTGTGGTAACTAATACCCGCTCCTTAGCAGCCACACATTTACGGATTTCAGATAATAAATCGTCGACCTGATTGTTCACCGGTCTTATTTCCACCTTAGGATCAACCAGACCCGTAGGCCGTACCACCTGTTCGGCCAGACATTCTCCCTGCTTGCGTTCATAATCACCCGGCGTTGCCGAAACATAAATAGTTTGCGGCGAACGGGCGATAAATTCATCAAATTGTAAAGGTCTATTGTCTAAAGCCGAGGGCAACCTAAAACCATAATTGACTAAGTTTTCCTTACGCGCCCTATCCCCCTTAAACATACCCCCGATTTGGGGAATAGTGACATGAGATTCATCTATAAACAGCAGGCCATCGGCAGGTAAATAATCAAATAAGGTCGGAGGCGGTTCGCCTTCGCCACGACCCGTAAGATGGCGTGAATAATTTTCTACCCCGCTGCAATATCCTAATTCTTGCATCATCTCAATATCAAATTTAACCCGCTCACCTACGCGCTGTGCTTCTACCAATTTATTATTTTCATTAAAATACACCAAGCGCTCCCGTAATTCGTCTTTAATCGCTTTAATCGCATTCACCACTTTACTGCGCGGCGTGACATAATGGCTTTTGGGGAAAATAGTGGCCCTAGGAATGCGTTTTGTCACTTCTGCCGTTAAAGGATCAAAATAATAAATATTATCGATTTCATCCCCTAGCCATTCTAGACGTACGGCTTCTTTTTCAGAGTCAGCCGGAAAAATATCCACCACATCACCACGGACCCTATAGGTACCGCGCTTAAAATCGATGTCGTTGCGGCTATATTGTAATTCAGCCAAGCGACGTAAAATCTGATATTGATCAATCAATTCACCGCGGCTTACATGTAATACCATACTAAAATACGATTCGGGATCACCCAGCCCATAAATAGCCGATACGGTTGCCACAATGATCACATCTCTACGTTCCAATAGGGCTTTAGTGGCCGACAAACGCATTTGTTCTATATGTTCATTAATAGAAGAATCTTTTTCTATATAGGTGTCTGTAGAAGGAACATAGGCTTCTGGCTGATAATAATCGTAGTACGATACGAAATATTCCACCGCATTGTGTGGAAAAAAAGCACGCATTTCCCCATATAATTGCGCCGCTAGGGTTTTATTCGGAGCCATGATTAAAGTAGGACGTTGGCAATGTGCAATCACGCTGGCCATAGTGAAAGTCTTGCCCGAGCCAGTAACCCCTAATAAGGTTAAACGCGCTAAGCCAGCATCTATACCCTCTGTTAAGGTGGCAATGGCGGAGGGCTGATCGCCTGCTGGCGAAAATGGCGAGACTAATTGCAATGATCGTTTCATAACGAGTATTATATACCTGTTACACTTTAGGATGCGAATGATATTAGCTTAAATCTGTTATTTCACAGGGCTATTCGGACGGTTCACGAACCGCCCCTACAGGTTCCGTGGCTCAGGCTTGCTTGTAGGGGCGGCTCGGGAGCCGCCCAAGTCACGGCAACAATCAGCTTGAAGTGTAGAAATATATACCTCAACTTAAGGGCTTTATTATGACCATTGCTACCGCCACTAGACTAAAAAAACTACAACCTTCACCTACTATGGCTATGAATGCCAAGGCCCGCGCCTTAGAAGCTAAGGGCATAGAAATTTTAAGTTTAAGCGTAGGGGAACCCGATTTTGATACTCCCGAGTACATCTGTAATGCTGCTATTGACGCCATACACAGCGGTTTTACCCGCTATACTGCCGCCGACGGCATTGCCCCTCTAAAAGCCGCTATTCAAGATAAATTTAAGCGGGATAATCAATTAAACTATAACGCAAACGAAATTATCGTCACCTCAGGCGCCAAACAAGCCCTAGCCAATGCCCTATGTGCGATTTTAAATCCAGGCGATGAAGTCCTTATTCCAGCTCCGTATTGGGTGTCTTATCCAGATATGGTGATATTGGGCGAAGGAACGCCTAAATATATTTACGCCGATCACACACAAGATTTTAAAATTACCGCAGAGCAATTAGAGGCCGCTATCACGCCGCGCACACGCGTGTTTGCGATCAATAGCCCTAATAACCCTACCGGTATGATTTACAGTGCTAAAGAATTAAAAGCTTTAGCCGAGGTATTAAAAAAACACCCTAATATTATTATCCTATCCGATGACATTTATGAGCATTTAATCTGGAGCGATCACTCTTTTGCCAATTTAGTCATGGTTTGCCCTGAATTAAAGGATCGCACTATCGTCGTCAACGGGGTTTCAAAAAGCTATGCCATGACCGGCTGGCGCATAGGCTATGCCGCGGGTCCTGCCGAAGTGATCAATCAAATGAAAAATATACAAATGCAAACCACTTCCGCGCCCAATTCTATAGCACAAATGGCAGCATTGACCGCCATCAATGGCCCGCAAGACAGCATCCCGTTAATGAACAAAGAATTTAAAAAGCGTCACGATTTTCTAGTACAAGCATTAAGTGCCTTGCCCGGTGTAAAATGCGTTCCTGCACAAGGCGCCTTTTATTTACTGCCCGATTTTAGCGCTTGGTTAAAGCAACATCCCGAGATCGGCAACGATGAGCAATTAGCTGAAACCCTACTCACCGAGATTCAAGTCGCCACCGTTGCAGGCACGCCCTTCGGCGCGCCCGACTGTATACGTTTGTCTTTCGCCAGTAGTATAGATACGCTGGAAGAAGCGATGCGGCGGTTAGAGCGGTTTGTGAAACAATAATTATCGACGCAGCCCACCCTTAAAGGTATTAATTCTATCTTCCAATGTTGCGAGCAATTGAGCACCGCGGGGCCGTGGAAAAAATCGTGTGGAATACTGTGATTTACTATGGCATTCTTCATTTTTCGGCTCTATTTTTGTACTGCTTGACAACTTTTGAGCGAGAACATCCAATAGTTTTGCAAGACGGGCGAAAAAATTTTCCGTTTCTCGCTTGAAATCATGGGTGTGTTCTGCGAGGACTTTAGTCTCTTGGCTCTTTAAAGTACCTTCAATAGCAGATATTTTATCTCTAGACAACTTATCGCTTTCTAAAGTTTTTTTCATCGCGCGAGCAATTCTTAACTTTTCTTCTTTAAGAGGCAGAGTCTTTGGCCCTTCACCCCGGCCAATATTCTCATTTTGTAGAGACTTTTTATTTTCTCTCTCTTTCTTTTCAATATAGTTATCTACTTCTTTCAATAAGTCCGCTATTGTTTTTTCTCTTTCTAGTTCCCTGGATTCTTCATTATATTCATATATTGATGCCATTATAGGTACAGAAGGAATATCAGGGAAAGTATGCAGTTTAAGGCCAAGCTTAGATACATACACGCTTATATTCTCCTTTCTTTCTTCTTCGGTCTCGTGGCGCATACGTAACTCCGTCGTATCCCATAATAACTGAATCGCAATTGGCTTTAATTCAGCTGTTATTTGATTATATTCTTGCTCCGTCCCAGTTAATTGTACATACGAAAGATAATCTATAATATTTTTAAAAATTCCTTTATAGGGCGCACATTCCTTTACTTTTTTATCACCTAGAAATATCAAATTATCCTGTAAAGTCGCCAATGCACGTATTCCGGTATTTTTAAGTTTTTCTTTTGGATATGTTGTGAAGCCCTGCTGATAACCCGGGTTGCGAGACAAGATTTGAATATTTTCAGTCTGGTTACATATATAATTTAAACTATCAACCAGCTCTTGTGGGGATAACTTACTCTCTGCTAGCTTTTGTTTCTTTTGTTTCTTTTGTTCATCACTTAGGCCCTTTCTATAACGAAGAGACGCGACCAGCCCGAGGTAAGTATCTATCTTACTGCTGAATCCTCCGCTCCCCCCATTCTTTATCTCTAACATTTCAACCTTCACTCGCTATTGATTAATAATATTTTTTACTCATTCTATATAATAGATTATCACATCAAGCTTAAGACAATCTTAAGTAAGAGGTCGTTCATCCATTATTTAGCTATAATTCTCTATTGGCTTGATTTTCTACAATATTTTGTTATAATGGGCAGCATTAAATAACCCGCGGATTTGAATACTATGTGCACTAGGCCGTTGAATACTAAGACTATTTTAAATATTGCCGCTTATCGCTTTGTCGCTGTAGACCAGCTGCCGGAACGTAGAGAAGCTTTGTCCGTACTCTGCCAAAATTTAAGCTTAAAAGGCTCCATATTGCTCAGCACCGAAGGTATTAACCTCTTTTTGGCGGGTACCGAAGATAATATCACCGCTTTTATCACGTATTTGAACGAAGATCTCCTCTTTCAACCTCTAGGGATGGCAAACGTGACCTATAAAAAAAGCTGGTCAGCGACTCAGCCCTTTAACCGCATGCTGGTTAAATTAAAACAAGAGATTATTCCCTTGGGCTTGCCGGAAATCCAACCCAGCCAGCATACAGCGCCTGCCCTACCGCCGCAGCTGCTCAAACAATGGTTAGATGAAGGCATTGATTTTACCTTATTAGACACCCGTAACGATTACGAAATACGCCTGGGTACCTTTGAAAAGGCCACTGTATTAGATTTGCAACATTTTCGGGATTTTCCCAGCGCTTGTGAAGCGCAGTTGCCCGAAGAAGCAAAGCACAAGCCAATGGTCATGTTTTGCACAGGGGGCATACGCTGTGAAAAAGCTTCTGTCGCCCTAGAACAACAAGGCTATACTCAAGTCTATCAACTGGAAGGCGGTATATTAAATTACTTTGAACACTGCGGTGGCGCACACTATAAAGGCGACTGTTTTGTCTTCGACAAACGTGTGGCCTTGGATCCCAACTTGGAAGAAACCCAAGCTGCGCTGTGCTATCGTTGTTTAAACCCGTTGACAGAAGCGGAACAACAAAGCCCTGATTATATAGTGGATGTATCTTGTCCTTATTGCGTGGATCGGCAGAAAAAATCGGCGTCAATAGATTAAATATTGACGTACCAGCGGTTCCAAGGGGCTCGCGCGCTGCCAACATCAGCGCTCACGATTAAAGCCTTCTCATAATGGCCGAAAAGTGACTTCTTTAAGTAAGCAATTACAATATATGTTAAATGAAACTCAAATTATTAATCAGCTCAAAGCACACTTCCCGCACTATATCGGCGATGATGCCGCTGTTATTCCCTCTTCGGGCAACCAAAGCTATATCGTCAGTAAAGATCTGTTAATAGAAGACGTACACTTTCGCACTGCCTATTTTAGCGCCGCTCAGTTAGCACATAAGGCCTTACAGGTTAACTTAAGCGATATTGCTGCCATGGGCGGCAAAGCACAATTTGTACTCTGTGGCATCGCTATTCCCGTGGAGCAAGGTCAATATGCCCAAGACTTTCTGGAGGCTTTGGCCATAGCATGTAAAAATGCTGGCGTGGTATTGATAGGCGGCGATACGACTCGTTCTACAGGTAAATTGTTTATCAGTATCAGTGTTATTGGCAGCAGTATCACTGAAAATATTAAATACCGCTCTACCGCTAAAATGGGCGATGTCGTGTGTGTGGCAGGTAACTTGGGATATGCGCATTTAGGCTTGATTGCCTGTGAACAAACCCTGCCAGATTTATCCAACTATAAAAATGCACTTTTATGCCCAGAGGCTAAAATCGACGAGGGCTTATGGTTGGCTGAAAAAAGCTGTGTACACAGCATGATGGATATTTCAGATGGTCTATATATAGATTTGAAAAGATTGTGTGCGTCATCTCAAAGTGCAGCACACATTGAATTAAATGACCTACAGCCCCCCGCTGCATTTAAAAAGATTTGTGAGCATTTGCACCTAGATTCGATTAAAATTATGCTCACTGGCGGCGAAGATTACGGATTATTATGCACTGTCGATAACACGCATTACGCAACTCTCGCTCAAGCATTCAAACACAAATTTGGCTATTCACTACAAAATATAGGCACTATTGTGGCAGGAAGGGGTATATATTTTACTGAGAATGCGGTCCCTAAACAGTTAGAGTTAATACCGTTTTCACATTTTGGGGAAAAGCTGTAAAAACCCCTCAATTTATGTACGATTTTTCTGTTTTAATTATATTCAATCTAAATGCGTGGCTCATCTCTGGTATAATAGCGTTGTTTGGTAAGGAGGATATTTTTACTTCCCTGTAGGAATATACTCACAGCAGTTGGTTTTTAGGATAGGCATCAGGCTCTCCAGCATCAGAAGTGTAGTACTCTACATAACTGATACGAGATGGGCGAAGGCAACACCCCTAAAAATCAAATGCAAAGAGTATGTTAACAACGTAATTAGATAAGGAGATCATCATGCTAAAGAAGGAACAACATAACTTGTTTATTTGGAGTGTCATTTGCATATTTGGCACAATTGGGCTGCTATCCGTATTTTTATACTCAACAGACAAATTGATTTTAGACGTGAGTGGTATCACCAAATCAGAATATACATCTCAGCAACACGTGTATACACCCGTTTCGGATAAAGTTCATTTTAAAATAGTCAGCACAACCGTCAAACCTAGTATCAAGAGGCCCATAGAACAAAAGGCGCATACCTCAACTTACGATAGGGACCACTTTAAAATAATAAGCGGTCATACAGACAGCAAACATCCAATGGAAAAATCCCTTGTGTCCTCTAAAGTTTTGGAAAAATCAAATCCTTTCCCTGCTAGTGTTAGGGAGGCAGCCGCATTTATTCCCGAAGTTATGATGGTAAATCATGTGCTAAAAGTAGGGGAATATACTACTGCCCCCTTACTGAAACTGGCTTTTCATTCTGTTAAAATAATCGGTAAGCATAGCTAATGCCAAAGCTAATTTGATTGTGGCTACGTGGGCAGGCACAAGAGCCTGCCCATGCTTGCTGGCGACCCATTACCCCTAGGGTCGTGGCCGTAGAGGAGTAAACTCATCTATTTTCGGCTGCTTTTCTAATTCAATTATATTTTTGATGGTATCAGGCGCACCTTGAGCTAAATTTCCATCTTGATTAAGCCAGCCGAGCTCTCTACACACAGATCTACTCCGATTATTTGCCTTTTGTGCATGTTTAATAATATCTTCTAAGCTCATGTCACCAGTAATACGAGATATTCTTAAGGAACTAAACATACCACAATAGGCCATTTTATCTTTTTGAAGCTTTTTGTCATAAGCTGTCCTAAAGCATTTTTCGATTTTTGAAATGACTTCGGAGTTTAAATGAGGAGAAGCTGGCAGAGATGGCATAGGATTCTTTTCGCTTGAACTCGCTGCAGCAACTGGAGCCACATCAGCGCTAGTGGACCCAGAAGCCAAACTGGCGCTAGCTAAAGCAGCGTCATTGGCGCTTCTCTTTGGAATAAAAGCTTGTGCCATACTTTGTAAATGTACACGAAATTCATCTATAAGTGCTTCATCCCTAGCATAATCACGTTTAAATCCAGGCATCCAAGAAAGCCTTGTGCTACTATTTTCCCTTTTCATGCACTGTAAAAAGTGTGCGTCCACATTTACAGCCAAAAATTCTGTATAACGTATAATATCAGGATGAGCAAAATTTATTGATGGGTCAAGTGATTGAAAAATATTCCCTAGGGCAAATGGTCCAGCAGTGAATGTAACCCCCCTTGACAAAAAATCTTCTTTCTCTGCATCGTTACTTATAGCTTTTACGCTAACAAATCGGGTTTCTAAAACATTCTTTACCGCAGAAACGACTTCTTCCTTAGAAGATAGTCGTTCTCTTTCCTCAGCAGAGAATCGGTCTTTATAATATACTGTAAGAGACTCTCCCGAAATCTCTGCTAAACTTCTACCATTTTGATCTTTTAAGACATAGAAATTTATAATTTCTTGTGGCGTCAATCTTCCTAGAATGAAATAATTGTCAATTACACCCTTTTTCATCGTTGATAAAATAGCTCGTCCTTTTTTACTAGCATAAGTTTCTATGTCATTGTTAAGACCTTTGGGTCCATACTTTACATCATTTGGATTAACAAAACATCCTTGTGGTACAGTTACACTAGAGGGTAATCCCGGAAGTGTGTAAATATCACAATCAAAATAAACTCCTTTGTCCACTACTAATAATCTTGCAAGATCTGAAGGAGTGCCGGGATTTCCTAAATAAGGAGGATTACGCCAGAAATATAATTCTTGAGAAATTATTTCACAAATAACTTGATCTTCTTTTGTGGCGCTTGCTACTTCCTTATAATCTTTTATGATACAGGAATGTTTTTCAGCCCAAGCTGTTAAATCTACGCGTGCTTTATCACTTAAAAAATTCCAATCTATCACCAACGTGGTAGTAATTCCACGGGCTAAATTATTTCTAATAGATTCCTCTAGAATAGTTCTTTCGAATGGCGGCATAAATATATCAGGATCTTTAGAAAACCATACTCTAAAATGTTGATCAAGACTAATTTTGCAATCTTCTCGTGGATGATCATTGCTGTATGTTAGATTATTTAACACAAAATTTATGGGCAGGTATTCTCGTGTGCCTGCACTAGAAAATTCTGCTTCTGCTAATAACGCTTTCCCATAAAGGTTTAATAAAAGAAGGTTGTTTGCCAAATCTTTATCCGGTCATTTAAACTCGTCGGGCAATACATTATTTAGTTTTCTTATTACCTCTAGGATAGAATCTGTAGGATCTACATCAATTTCTATTATTATACCTAATATAAAATGCTCAAAATATTTTTTCATCGTTAAACCTTCTTAATAGTCTTTTTAATAAGACATTCTAATAATGACAAATATTATACAGGATGATTTAAAAATAGTCAATTATCTGCTCAGATAATTA
>JAJNBM010000007.1 GCA_021156165.1 Gammaproteobacteria bacterium
AAAAAGGCTTTATGGCTGGAAAAAGGGCATGTTAAAGCATTTGGCCTAGTCGATGATGTTTTGAAAGCCTACGATGTCGCCAACCCTACCGCAACCGCTTCTTAACCCCCATGGCTAAAAAAGTAGAACTACAGCAATTACCCATCGAAGCTTTACAACGCGGTCGCTTTCAACCACGGCATCATTTTGACAGCGAAGCTCTAGCGGAATTGGCTCAATCAATACGGCAAATGGGGGGCTTATTACAACCGATTGTCGTTAGACCACTAGCGCATAACCACTATGAAATCATTGCTGGCGAGCGTCGGTGGCGCGCTTGTCAACTTGCCGAATTATCTACAGTCAGTTGTTTGGTGGGGGAATACAGCGATGAACAAGCCTTACAAGCGGCTATTGTTGAAAACATTAATCGCAGCGATTTAAATATAATTGAAGAAGCCAAGGCCTATTTACGATTACAAGAAGAATTTATTTATACCCATGATGAGATCGGTGCTTTGGTTGGAAAATCGCGCGCTGCCATTAGTAATTTATTGCGCTTATTAAAATTAGACAGCAGAATACAACAATATCTTATTGAGGGCAGTTTAAGTGAAGGTCATGGTAAGTTATTAGCAGGTTTACCTCTAGAGGAACAATATCCATTTGCACATCAGTGTGTGGAAAATGATTTAAGCGTGCGCCAACTAGAACGCTTGATTAAATCAGGCAAAAAAGAAAACCCTGCAGCCACCCGTAAAGATCCCAATATTGCCCAATTGGAAAATACCCTTGCCGAACAAGTAGGTTCTCCGGTCGCTGTAGATTATGATGAAAACGGTCGAGGCGCCTTGCGCATTCAATTTCAAAATTTGGAAATTTTACAGGGTATTTTGCACCGCTTTGGGGTGAAGGAAAAGTAATAACTAATTTGCGTAAACTACGCGCGGAACCCGTCAAGTTTCCTTTTTAGAATCGATTATTCTAAAAAATTTACCCTCAAGTATATAAGGCTTATAAAATAAAGCGGTGCTGATAAATAAAGTATTTTTACCCCTGGATGGACTCAGCCCTCACTTCGTTTCGGGCTTCGCCCTTCGGGCGCACTGCGTGCGTCAAAAATGCTCGCCGCGCTTCGCGCTTTTCGCTCGCACTTTTTGCTTCGCACGACTCGCTGGCGCTCGTCGGCTCGCAATGACGGAACGCTAAAGAATCAACAGCAATGAGACCAAATGCTACTTCTTATTTAGCGCCCTTAGATACGGGACCCTCGCTGCAGGAGGATGACAATGCGCTAGATCCCTACTGCGCCACCATACCGTATTCAATCTGCATACCATTATTCAGCGTGACTATACCATTGATGGGATCAATGTTTTTAACAGTGCTATTGAGGGCATCTATGCGATCGCCTTGCGTGACCGTGATAATACGGCCATTACTATCGCCAATCCATGCACGGCCTGGAATAATCGCTTGCACATAATACACCAAGGGTGTTTTACTTTCATTGGTAGCCGCACTAGACTGCGGTGTCGCAGCCACAGGAGGCGCTGCCTTTGTAGACTGCGGTCTTTGCAAAGGCGGTGGAGAAGTTTGTGCCATTTGCTTTACTTGCGCTTGCAATTGCGCCACTGCTTTTTCTAAATTACTCGCACGCGCTGCGGTTGCTTCGCTTTGAGCCGTAACCTGCTGCAATTTAAGGGTCAGCGTTTGATTCTCTTGATTGAGTGTTTGTACTTGTAGTGGTAAGTTCGTTTCATCTGGCGCATTGGAGGGGGTCGCCCCTGTAACCGCATCAGGGGCAGTCGCTGTTGGGGTCTGCGCAGCGCTGCTGGGGGGCGACGTGCTGGTATCACCGTTCAACCAATCCCCGTTGGCTACATTGTCTAGCGCCGCATTAGCACTATTAGCTGTGGCAGCATCTGGCTGTGTAGGAACGGTGGTATCATTATTACTTGCGGGTGCTGTTGTGGTTGGTACGGGTTTGGCTTTAGCAGTAGGCTTCGGCGCTGTGGCGGAAGGAATAGCGCTGGCCGTGGGCGCTTTACCCCGTGGTATCATCAAATAGTAACCGGCGATAAGTAAAATAAAAATCCCTACTCCCATGAGTATGGTTTTAGTAGGTAGAGCTTTTTTGCTCGCTTCGGCAACAGGTCGTTCATTTTCCCATTTTTTATTGGGTACGTCTTCTATAACTTCTTCATCGCCTACAAATTCCTCTTCAGCAGCCGCATCGTGCTCGCCAAAATCAAAATTTTCGCTGTCATCGAAATGATACTCTTCTTCGTCGTGATGGTTTAGATCGCTCATGTCATCATCCTATTGTGATTGCCCATTCTGTGTATTAGGCACAGCTTGGATTAATTGATTTTGGGCTTGCTCTATAGGCAACACATTGGTTGTACCCGCATTCTCTGCCGCTATTTGATCTTGCACGTTCTTGGTTGCAAGGGCTTGTACAATTCCAGTTGAGGGCGTGCCGGAATTGGCTGTTACATCCGTTAAAAATAAAATTCCTAAGCCTATGCCCGCATTCACGGTAATGGTGTTTTGACGATTAAATGTCTCTCCTAGTTGTTGCCCCCAATTCTGTCCTAGTGTTCCAAAACCCGACGCGACCTCTCGTCGTGGATCGGCATCGGGATACGTGGTAAATGTGCCCCCATCCTCATTCTGCGTAACACTAGAACCCGCTTGCAAGGCGGCATTACCATAACCCTGCAAGAAAGACGAGGCAAATAAGGAGCCATAACGCATCAGATAATGGTGATCCACATCGCTGGCTAAAGCGGTACGTGCCGTATTAGGATCAATAGCAACGGCTGAAATAGGAAGGCTTCGCTCTAAACCCGCAAAACTCATTATCGTAAAGCGCACTACTACGGCCTCAGCGCCATTGCTGCCCGGCAAATTTTTAGTATTACTTAACTCTCCCAATAGCTTTGCGCCCTTATAAGGTCCCAAGACTACAGTGGCCATAACAGGGCCGGGTTCATCGGAATTAATTTCTGTATTCAGCACTGCAAACTGGATGTCTCCCGCCTTAATTAACACGGGTGCGGCATTACCTTGGGTGGCTGAAGTAGCGCCTCCTGGTGTTGTACCTGCTGCCGCAAATTGATCCTCGTTCGCGCCAACTTGATAAGATTGAGTAGGTGATTGCCCCCATGCTTGCAATAGCTGTTGCGCTTGTGTACGCATAGCAGCGCTTTTATCCGTTGTTGCTTGCTGTACTTGTACGGCGGTAGCCTGTTGAATTTGTTGATTTTGTGCCGCAACTTGCGCTTGTAATGCCGCAATCTGAGGATCCACTACAGTCTTATTAATATTAGGATCGGGCGCCCCCGTGTCAGGTACAGGCAACTGTGTTGGTGTGTCCGTATTATCCTGATAGGATAAAGTAGGAATAGCACTACCACCCGTTTTTTCTGCGGTTTGAATACGCTGTTGATTCAGTTGCTGTTGCAATTGTGTATATTCAGGAGAAGTTTTATTTAACCCAGGAACCGTTTTTTGTGTAGGCGCGTTGGCTAAGCTAGCACTAGCCTCTACTTGTTGTCCGGGGGCTCTAGCCAAACGAATAATACCGATTAAAATAGCTAAACCTATTACCAGCAAGGTAACAATAATGATACTGCGTGTTCTGAAATTGGAAAACAATTGTGAAATATTATCTAAGCGGCTAGCCATTAAGACAACCCCTCTATTTTAACTGATACAATTTGCCCATGCCGCATTAATAACACCAACGGCGCTGGCGGTAATTTATAAGCATTCATACCATCTGCGCTAGACATTTTAGCAACCCATGCAGGGGATAACATGACATAAGCACTCCGTAAATAAAGCACATCACCTACAGTCCACACTTGGGCAAAGTCATTCTCAGTTTTTAATCGGCGGCCATTGAGCGGCGCGATGCCATTTAAAACATTTAACAATTGATTATCTGCAGAGGCAGGCAGCTCATCGCCGATCGATGCCGTTGCTTGCGGCCCTTGACCTGGTACGCGCATATCCACTCGATAATCCACCACACGTTGCCCCGGTACGAGCGTTAACATCACGGGTGTATTTAAATTTTTAAGATTCACTGCTAAATTACCGTAACTGTAATCTTGGCGCGCTTGTACCATGAGCGTATTGCCTTTTTTATCCCAGCTGATATTAAAGGCCGTGGGATCGCCTAAATCAAAGGCCTCTATAGGCCACGGCGCCCCCGTGCTGTCAATAAAAACCAACGAAGAAACAAATCCTTTAGACAAGCGAATCACAGGCGGCACCGCGCCCGGTGCGAGATCGATACTCAATGAAGTAGACGTGGGAGCCGGTGGCGTTTTATAGGGCGCTGCCGCTTGTGCACGCTGTGTTTGATCCAACATATTACGCAACGCATTGATCTGATCGGGGCTCAACGGAAAAGCATCTTGCGACACAGAGCGAAACGCCCCCGCATTGGCTAGTGCCTCATTGTTGTCGCTAGGAACCCATGGATTGACTGGCGGCATAGCTGTCGTTGTGGGAGCCTCCGCGGGGGTAGTAGTATTATTTGCTGCTGATGCGCTGGTGTCCTGATTCTGAGATTGTCCTTTCATAAATTGCTCTAAGCTGGGTGTCTCATCATCGTCATTTGCTACTGTATTATCTGCGGGCGCATTAGCACTCGCCAACGGATTCTGGCCAGATGCAACTGGCTTATTTGTTTGTGCTGTATTCGCTTGTGCTTGTTGCTGTGCCTCAGAAACAAAACTACGCGCAGCGCCCAGCCCCAATAGATCGGCGCTGCTTTCTTCAGCGTAGATCCCCGGGCATAGAAGTAACAAGCTTAATCCTGCAAACAGTTTCCTCAATCGAGTGTTCCTTAAATGTACAAATCTGAACCCAGGTGGTTATGCGTACACATACTCGTAACTAAACCACTAGCTGTAGGTTATAGACCAGGGTCAAACCACTATATCATTGATATGGATTATAATATCATTTAGATGTAAAACATAGACCCAGGGGCATCCCTAACGGAGTTATCGTATCCAAATTGCAAAAAATTTGTGGTTTCAAGGATAAAACAATTGCAAGCAGTATCAAAAGGGTACAGCTTTATAAGCGATGCGCTTAGATGGATGTTTATTACATACGGCTTAATATATAATTAGTTGAAAAATAAGAAATATTTCCTTTAGGAAAATTAAGGAAGCCGACCGCTACGTAGGCGGTCGGTTCTTTTACCTCCGCTAATCCCATTAGCTACTCTAAGCTTAGCAAATGAATCTTAAGGAAATATGAGGGATTGTGAAAAAAATGAGAAATTTCTTAAAATAATGTGCTAGCGTTGGTATGGCTAGAAACAATTTAAATTAGCCCGTAGCGATAAACACCCATAGAAGAATAAGCAGAATCTCTTTAAAAATCCTTGACATCACCACCCAATACCAGTTAAAAGTACATTTTTTCAAATGAAAACACGGTAAATTCCCCACTTTGGAAATGTTCGTGTACTTAAAAAGTCTATATTTTATAGGGAGCTAGAATGATAAAACGTATTAACCTAATAGCTTTGATAAGTGTTTCACTTTCCTACATAGCGCTTGCAGATAATTCCACTCCTCCAGAAAAGCAAAAACCATGTCATTTTCTTTGCACACAAAATACCATTAGCGGTTTTTATGTAGGGGTAACCGGTATTTATGCTAAACCCAGTGAAAGCGGCAATGGTGTAGCTGGCCATAGTTTGCAATATACGGCACCCAACGGACAGACTACATCAGAAAACCACCCCTATACTCCTTCTAATAGTGGTGGCATCGGAGCAAAACTGGGGTATGATTTCGGCGCCTCCGCAAATAGCATTGAATTTGACTATTTGCACTTTACCAATTCAACCAGTGATGTAAGCGGCTCTGAGGGTGATCCCGCCTCATTTGGCAGTATTTTTTTCCCTGACCTAATCGTTCCCGATCCCGCTAGCCTCGGTATTAATGTTCATTCAAAACTTTCCTATAACCTGAATCAATATGATTTATGGCTAGCGCATACTTTTAGTTCATCCGTACCTAACTTTAGTTTCAAACCTGCTATTGGCGTACGTTATGCTACCTTGAGCCATAACTTAACTTTTGATACCCCCGGCGCTGTAAAAAGTAATTTTCAAGGCCTGGGTCCGGAAATTGGTTTTGATGCGCATTACACATTGGGTTATGGCTTTGGCATTATTGGCCACTTTGATGATGCGATTCTTGCCAGTCGTGTAGATGGCTCTTCTTATATATCAAACCCACCATATGGCATCAACGCCGCATTTGATTCCCCAGATAATAATCGTGTCAGCAATGCTATTACCGGTAGACTAGGAGCTGATTATAAATATGTCTTTAGCAACGGCAGCAGCTTAGCATTAGAAGGAGGTTACCAAGCCATGAACTATGCCGATGCCTTTGATATTATCCAAGGAAACGCTATCGCAGCAGAGCAACGCATTGTAGGGATCAGCAGTAATGACTTCTCATTGAGAGGACCTTATTTGTCGCTCACCTATCACGCTTAATGTTTTGTTTATAAGCTAGGGCTAATATGGATGGCACAACCATGAGCCTTTTTCCTCAAGAGAAGCTGAGCAGTTACCACTCAATAGCCATTAACACTAATGAAAGCACGGCTATCAAAAAGAATATGGCGCTGGGAATGTATTGCATAAATTGGCTGGTTTTTGTGGGGATAGACTGGGCGAATTTATATTTCAAACGGTGACTAAAAATTGCCGCCGATGAATTAGCCAGGAAACCACACAAATTAAAAGCCAAACCCAGTATAAAAAACATTTTTATATTTTTGTGATCGGTGGGCACAAATTGAGGCAATAGTGTAATAAAAAATAATAAGATCTTAGGATTGGTAATATTTACCGTAATCCCCGTCAATACGGTACTGGACTTACTTTTAATAGCTTTTTTTGCCGTTAACACTTTTTCCTGGGGTAATGCTTTATAAGCAAGGTACAATAAATACAAAGCACCCGCTATTCTTAAGCCAGAATAGATCACGGGAGAAGCTAGAATTAACGTTGCAAGGCCTAATGCTGTTATCAGAACGTACATAAAAGTCCCGAGCTCTACACCCATCGCAGCTAATATGCCTGCACGTTTGCCATGATCCATGGAAGTATTGATACAATACATCATCGCCGGACCTGGCGTTAAAGCCATGGTTAAAGAGACTAGGATAAAATAGAATAGATAATTAGCCATTTTTAAACTCTTTTTTACATGAATAAATCTTCAATCACTGTGGTAAAGAAAGTTGCTAACGGTAGGAAGGTTCCGCACATTACTCAATACATTAAGTAATTTTACTCAACGTATTGAGTAATTTCAAGAGGCTTATTGAGTAATTTTACTCAATGTGGTGAGTAAATAAAAAAATTAGGGACGAATTATAAAAAACCAATTACTTAAGTAGCTGGAAATACCCCAAATACCTATGGCTGTGGAAGGTCGGTGATAAAATCTATCTAAAACTGAATAAAAGAGTCAAGATATTTCACCCCAAATTAGAAGCTCAAACAACTTGCTCTAATTAAAAAGGCAAAAATTTTTACGTATTGATTTTAGTCAAGGATCCTAAAATTAATAACATTTAAAATTATAGTTAAGGTGACAAACAGAGGTGTATATGAACCCATACATATTACAAGTAATATGTCACAGAATTGCTTGATATGCAAGGTCGATAGATAGCTTGTCTAGCTACGTTGAAAAGCATGAAAGTTTTTCATACCTTGTCGAACTGAAGGGTTGAGCCTGCAAGATGCACTATCGTTTACGCTTATTTTTAAAATAAGCATTATATAAGGCAAGCAGATTATGAAAAAAACAACTTTACTTCTTATCGCTAATGCCACCCAAGCAAAAATTTATGAGGTAACTCCGCATGAATATGGATTTATTCAACAGCTTGAACACGCAGAGAGCCGTTTAAAAACCAAGGACTTAACTCGCGATAAGCCAGGACATTATCAAACTAGTCACAAAAGCCAAGGACAATTTATTTCACCCACGGATGCTCATGAAGAAGAACACACTCAGTTTGCTAGAGTAATCGCAGATGCCATTAAAAAGATCATGGAGAAAAAACACTATCAGCATATTATCCTCTGTGCGGAACCTCACTTTTATGGATTATTAAACCAATTCCTTTCAAAATCACTAGTGCATTTAATCACTAAAGTCGTTAAAAAAGACTATATTCCCCTACCTGATATCGAACTCGAGAAAGTGATAGAGGATCTTATCCATGAGCATTTTTAATGACCGTGCCGAAGCAGGACAACAATTGGCAAAAAAATTATTGGCTTACCAGAATAGAAAAGATCTTCTCATTTTAGCCTTACCACGTGGCGGGGTACCGGTTGCTTTTGAAATCGCGAAATTATTACATGCTCCAATGACTGTATTTTTAGTTAGAAAATTAGGTGTTCCTGGATACGAAGAAGTGGCTATGGGTGCCATAGCTGAAGGCAATATCCCTATTTTTAATAACGAGCTAATCCATTCTTTGAATGTTACCGCACAACAAATTCAACATATATTACAAAAAGAACAAAACGAGTTGGCTCGGCGCTTACAACATTACCGTCAGGGGAAACCGTTACCTGCATTACATCATAAAATAATTATTTTAGTAGATGACGGGGCCGCCACAGGGGCTACATTCAAAGCGGCTATTCACGCGTTAAAAATCTTCAAACCTAAAAAATTAATTGTCGCGATCCCTGTCGCAAGCCAGAATAGTCTTCAAGAAATTACTTCATTAGTGGATGAAATCGCTTATTTAGCTGCCCCAGAGCCTTTTTATGGTGTCGGTCAATGGTATCAACATTTTGACCAAACCAGCGATGAAGAAGTCTTAAACTTGCTGCAAGCATCGGCTCTTCAACTGAACCCCATGGAGTAGAATCAGTATGACAATACGCAAGCAAGCCATTTCAGAAAAATTAATCCATTTACTAAACGAGTCGGTTATTCCCTTTGATGCTAAAAAGGAAAGTGGTTACCCCGTACTCGCTGATCTCATCGGCGATGCTCGAATCGTCCTGTTAGGCGAAGCATCCCATGGTACTCTAGAATTTTATCAAACCCGTATGGCATTAAGCCAATATCTCATTCAAAAAAAAGGGTTTCAGGCCATCGCGATTGAAGGCAATTGGACTAGTGTATATCCCATTCATCGTTATTGTCAGGGGCAAGGTAGGGCGGAAGATGCAATTAAAACTTTAATGCATTTCAAGCGCTTTCCCGCCTGGATGTGGTGTAATAGGGCCATGCTACCGTTTATTCAACAGCTTCGTCATTACAATGAGCACTGTACACACCCTTCTGACAAGGTCAGCTTTTATGGGCTGGATTTATATTGTTTACACGAATCAGCCCAAGCGGTGATTGATTACTTACAACAATATAATCCAATAGCTGCAAAAAAGGCAACTGAACGTTATGCCTGCTTTGATCATGCCCATACTGATCCAGAGCTTTATAGCTATTTAACCGAAAAATGCTTAAGAAAATCATGTTTACACGAAGTTACATTACAATTATTAGAGACTTACCGTATTCTCTATCAAAATCTAAATTTAGAAATGGATCTCAGCGAAAAAGAAAAACAATTTTATATTACACAGAATGCCCGTGTTGTGAAAAATGCGGAACAATATTATCGTGCCATGTTCGAACCTTATCATGTTACTTGGAATATACGTGACCAACATATGGCAGATACCCTACATAATATCTTGTCACACGTAGAAACGCTCACCAATAAGCCGGCCAAGATCATCATCTGGGCACATAACTCACATGTAGGTGACGCACGTGCCACCGAAATGACTGAACGTAAAGAAATCAATTTGGGGCAATTAGTTAAAGAGCGCTTTAATATGAATTCTTTTTCATTAGGCTTTTCTACTGCTATAGGCACTGTTACTGCTGCCAGAGGCTGGAATGGAAGAACGGAATACAAGTCTATTAACCCCCCCATTCAGGGCAGCTATGAATGGTTTTTTCACCAACTCAAAGAAAAAAATTTTTTACTCAACTTGCGTAAAGAAGACGCATTAACGCATTTATTACAATCACCGCAATTACAACGCGCCATTGGTGTAGTGTATCGACCTGAAACGGAGCGTCTCAGTCATTATTACTTCTCACACCTACCCTATCAATTTGATGCGCTGATTCATTTTGATAAAACACATGCATTAAAGCCATTAAATCATCAAATCCAGTATCCAACCGAAGAGCTACCTGAAACATATCCGGAAGGATATTAATTAATAATGAAAGTGGTTATATCACCTTATCCCTCTAGATTACAGGGAAAAATTTGCGAACAGTGCTGACAAACATATTGAATGAGTTTAAGAGGACAAGAAATAGCGATAAGCTCATTATCCACGTGTAGATCACATTTTCGGCTGAGCTTAGATAATGCTCGAGAAAATGTTTCTGGCCTCATACCTAAACGTGAGGCTAATAAGACTTTATCATACGGTAACCGTAGCTTGATATTTTTTTGAAACTGTATATCGCTGCGCAGACGCAATAAAAAACAGCCAATCCGTTGCATAGCATTTTGAATAGATAAGTGCTCTATATGCACACTTAACGATTTTTGTTTTTGTAATATGCTGTGCATAAGACACAATGATAAATTATGATCAGATGCTACCAATCGCTTTAGTAAAGTAGTGGGGAGAGTGAAAATTTCAATTTCTGAAATGGACTTTGCCATATAGGTATCTTCCTCCTTTGACTCAAATAGAAAGGTTGCACCACAGTGGTGATTTTGAGTGAGCATATCGACAATCACTTCTTCACCATCACTACTTTCTCTAAATAATTTAATCCAGCCATTTATAACATACAGAAATGTCTGTTGGCTCTGGTAACGATCTAAAATAATAGTGCCTTTTTTATAAAGGCGTTTTTTAGCAGCATGAGAAATTTGTTGCAAGCTAGTTGGAGAAGCTTGTGAAAATAGTTTTATTTTTTGAAAAAATCCTGTTTGCATAATGCCACCAAAATAAGAGTGGTAGATTAATATTCAAGCTTCAGCTTTTTCATCCCATTATAGCTTAGATCCTACACTACGGTTACCTGTTATAACTTATAATACGTAGGTTTTTTCTGTAACAGCTCGAGGGAAGTCTAGCAACTTTGTTAGCCTGAACGATTTCTTCGTGTAATGTAGAGAAATTTCTTATGAATAGATCCCCGCTTTATATACCCTGTTATAGTATAATATATTGAAGAAATAAATAATTAAATCAAAAGGAGACTGTCCTATGTCTATTTATAAAATTGTTTCGCGGGAAGTGGTTAGAGTCTATAAAACCGATTCTATTTATGAAGCAACCAAACTAATGAAGGAAAATAATGTCGGTGATGTCATCGTGGTTAACAAGGAAAGTAATACACCTATTGGAATTTTAACGGATCGTGATATTGTTATAAAAATTGTTTTTGATGAAGTCAATCCGCGAGATGTTTGCGTTGCCGATCTTATGAGCTCTAACTTGCTTATTTTAGAAAAACATCAAAGTATTAATGAGTGTGTTGAAATGATGTGTGCAAAAGGGGTGAGACGCGCCCCCATTGTGGATGAAAATAATAAGCTGTGTGGTATTGCTACTATTGATGATTTAATCATATTGCTCGCTGATGAATTAAGCAGTTTGGCAAAGTTGGTACGTAAACAAACTGCGCATCATTAATGCTATCTGAAATTGTTAGTGCTTTTTATAGAAGCTTAATTATTTTTTGAGTCCTTGTTTGCGCCATACTGGATTTTCGAGTATGAGAAGCAGCGTATGTTCAAAAAAAAGCCCCGCAATGCGGGGCTTTTAGAGAAGGGCGGCTCGCGAGCGGCCCCTACCGAGTACAGAGCAAAACGACCGACTTTACATCATGCCGCCCATGCCACCCATACCACCCATGCCGCCCATATCGCCAGCACCAGCAGTGGTTTCTTTCTCTTTGACTTCAGTCACAATGCATTCCGTCGTTAGCACTAGGCCAGCAATGGAAGCTGCATTTTGCAAAGCGCTGCGTGTGACTTTAGTAGGATCGATAATCCCAGCTTCAACCATATCGCAGAACTCGCCTTTAGCGGCATTGTAGCCAGTATTGTCTTTAGCAAGTATAACCTTATCTAGGACAATAGCAGGTTCATAGCCAGCGTTGCTCACGATTTGACGTAACGGAGAAGTCATGGCACGTTGGGCAATGGCAATACCGATGTTTTGATCGTCATTAGCGCCTTTCAAGTCAGATAAAGACTGCATCGCACGGATCAAAGCAACACCGCCGCCCGGGACAATCCCTTCTTCGACTGCAGCACGGGTTGCATGTAGAGCATCTTCAACACGCGCTTTCTTTTCTTTCATTTCTACTTCGGTTGCAGCGCCAACTTTAATTACAGCCACACCACCAGACAATTTAGCAACGCGTTCTTGCAGTTTTTCACGATCGTAATCGGAAGTGGTTTCTTCGATTTGTGCGCGAATTTGATCTACACGTGCTTTAATATCCACAGGGTTACCGGAACCAGAAATCAGCGTTGTTTCATCTTTCGTGATCATGATCTTCTTAGCTGTACCAAGGTCAGTTAAAGTAACAGACTCTAAAGTGCGCCCTGTTTCTTCAGAAATGACCGTACCGGCTGTTAAAATAGCGATATCTTGTAACATTGCTTTACGACGATCGCCAAATCCAGGTGCTTTTACCGCAGCTACTTTCAAAATACCGCGGATATTGTTGACCACTAAAGTAGCTAAGGCTTCGCCTTCTACATCTTCAGCGATTAACAACAATGAACGGCCTGCTTTAGCAACTGCTTCCAAGGTAGGCAACATATCGCGTATGTTACTGATCTTCTTGTCGGTCATCATGATGTAAGGATTGTCTAATTCTACACTCATGTTTTGTTGATTGGTTACGAAGTAAGGAGATACATAACCGCGATCAAATTGCATCCCTTCGACCACAGACAATTCGATTTGGAAGGATTGACCTTCTTCAACCGTAATAACGCCTTCTTTACCCACTTTTTCCATTGCATTGGCAATCGCTTCGCCGATTTCAGGATCGCCATTAGCGGATACCGTACCCACGTTTTTAATTTGCGCCTTGGTAGTGCAAGCTTGTGATAATTTTTTCAAAGCATCTACTGCTTTAGTCACACACAGATCAATACCGCGTTTGATTTCCATCGCGTTACGACCAGCATGTACGCCTTTCAGACCTTCGTTGACCATATTAGCGGCCAATACTGTCGCTGTAGTGGTGCCATCGCCAGCAACGTCAGAGGTTTGTGACGCCACTTCTTTCACCATTTGCGCACCCATATTTTCGGATGGATCTTCCAACTCGATTTCTTTCGCTACAGACACACCGTCTTTAGTGGATGTGGGGGCACCGAATTTTTTTTCCAAAATAACGAGGCGACCTGCAGGACCTAGAGTTACCTTAACCGCGTCGGCCAAAACATTTACGCCACGTGCAATCTTTGAACGGGCACTATCACCAAACTGAATTACTTTTGCAACCATTTTACTTTTCCTCGATTGTATTTAAAATTAAAAACTATGATTACGCCTCGATGACAGCCATGATGTCGTCTTCACGCATCACTATCAAGGTTTCGCCGTTAATCTCGACTTCGGTACCGGCGTATTTGCCAAATAATACCTTATCATTTATACGTACCATTAATTCTTGTACGTTACCGTTATCCAACACACGACCGCCGCCTAGAGCGACCACTATACCCATCATGGGTTTCTCTGTTGCCGTATCGGGGATCACGATGCCACCAGCCGTTTTGCGTTCTTCTTCTAGACGACGGACGACTACACGGTCACGTAATGGGCGAATATTTGTTTTTGCACTCATTGTATTTAACCTCTTTTGAAATATCTAAAATCACTGAATGGCGAACCTAGGGTCGCCATATTCCTTCTGCCGCTTGAATGTATAGTATTCTAGTAGCGACTTCCCTTAAATATGGGCACAATTCATAAAATTCAAGTGTTTTTGTAAGAATTTGTGCTGGGATAAATCGCGGCGAGGCAAAACGGGCAATTTTTTGTTCAAATTCAGAACAATGACGGCACTTAACGCCGTCATTGCCTGCTGTAACGCTAATCCTCAGGCTTCAGTAACTCGGCTTGGATTTTTTCGTATATTTCTTGTCTATGTATTGAAATATCCTGAGACGCCTCGATGCCGAGCTTCACAGTGCCACCTGTATCCAATACCCGAATGATAATGTCATCGCCTATAACGATGCTCTCACCTATACGCCGTGTTAAAATCAGCATTGTATTGCTCCTTTTTTTCCATGATAAATACCGCCTCTACAAATTGAGGCTAAACAAATTTTTATAAGATAAATGCTTCCTAATGGTGGACCACGCCCACCATAAGGAACGCAATATGCGCGTCTACAAAAGCCCACCTTAAGTTTTCTCCTTGGTTTAATATCTAGATAGATAAATGCATAGGGACAACCCCTTATGGTTGCCCAACTAGGGCAGGCACGGCAGCCTGCCCCTACGCTAAACTAAGGAGCGAGGACCTCTACAGACGCCACAATCCTGTATTTAAAGCTTTTTAAAACCAAAAAGGGCTTCTTTTTAATTAAAAAATGGGCTAAATACGGCGGATTGTTAACATTTTGGCCCGGCTTATGGTGGGCAAGATGCCGCTGTGAACAGCAGCGTGGATGCGATATAATGGACATTAGCTTGTTTCCTTATTTTGGTAAGGTTCAAGTTAGCCTCTTTGGCGTGTTCGTTGCATGCCAGAGGGGCGCTTAAACAACTACGCAACTTTGAGCCTTTCTGTAAAAGCACAGGCTCAACGTTGCCTCTTTAAACCTAGGGCATTACACCCACGGTTCACATTATTATAGCAAAAAGAAAGAGATAAGTAAAAAAAGTAACGGACTCCTGTCGTAGGGGCAGGCCCCCGTGCCTGCCCTAGATGGGCAACCACAGGAGGTTGCCCCTACGATAGAACCTGCCGTTATCTTCTTCCCTAATGTTTATCATCATGGATGATTACGCGCTCGTAATGGCGGCACGGTTGTTTCCTTGATATTAGAATCTAATTTTAAAGAGGCAAGTAGTTACAGAAAAAGAAGGCTTTTTTGAAATATTTTCTGATCTTTACGCCATTGCCAAATTAATGAATACAATTTCTTTAAAATTGCAATAAAGCAGCTTAACCTTTAAGCTGCTTTATTGCGCCGCATTCATACCTAAGCCAAGATGTTTAACCCGGACGGGGATGGCGAACGTCGTCATTTGGCTTTTCAGACGAACTAGCGGATGAAGGAAAATTATAAAAACCATTAAGTCTAGAAAAAAATTCTGGGGCACCGGCCGCATAACTTCTGCTTATAGACAATGCTGAGGTAACTCCACCATAACTTCTTCTTATAGGCATCGCGGGTAAACCCTGACTGATATTAAGTGCAGATTGAATATTATCTGCTATAAGATTTGCTGTTGAACCGAGGAGCCGGCAGTATTTTACTATTTCACCAACATCTTTAGACTCAAGACAGACAATCATTTCCTCAATTTCATTTTTAGTGACAGACATACCACACTGTGGAACAGGGACATCCTTACTAGTGTCCCATAATTTTATTGAATAAGGAGGGAGCCCCTGAATGCCATTTTGAGAAATCCGAAACTCAAGGTTGTCAACAATGGGATATCTATTTTTCACTGAATTGGGGACACTCGAACAAGTGCTTTGAGCATTATGCTGTAAGGGATTCTCTTTCTTAAGAGTTTCTAAATTTGAAATTATAGCGCGTCTTAAGCTCTTATTTTCTATCAAGTTTTTGTTGGGTAATACAATATTAGTAGTAGGGCACGTATTATGTCCGTTCAACCATTGCGTGATGCTTTCTCGTTCAAATGTCTCGCCACTGGCAATTACTACTGGATCCTGCATTACCTCTCGAGTAATAGGACATAAATAATCATCGTGACTAGCCATAAAATTTTTGAGTATCTCAGGATCGATTTCAGCTAGCAAGCTAGCGACTACATTAGAATTCGCAGCCATAAATTTACCTCGTAAATAGTTTTGCAGATTATTAGATAATACTATCTCATATTTTCCTCATTCTGTAAAGCGGTTTAAGCTAAGATTGCGTGTAATAGTTTTCTCATACTTTGTCCAGGAAGCATGCGTTCTTCAAGAACTAAATTTAAATTCTCGATAAAAATGGCTTCGTCAAAAATTGCCTTTTCACGGATGATCTTATTTTTGATAGACCATGCAACAATTTCATGCCAACGCCACAAAGGAGATGCCTCAGATAATTTCCTAACAGGATTGGGAAATTTTTCTTTATTTCGTCGTTTACCCTTAACCCAAAGAGATACAGCTTGCCGTTTTAAATTGAGTCGTTCGGCGATTTCTGATTCCGATACCAAATTATCGGGAGCGATACTGATAACCTTAGCCCCTAAAGGAGATGACTCTATCTGTTTAATGGCAGAAAGAATAGCTTCATTAAATGAAATAGCTTTCCTCGTAAAGTCGAGATAGACCGTGCCACTGCGAAAATTGATCAGTGCATCACTACAGCCAGCTTCATACAAACTATCTTCAAGGTTCGGGGTGTTATCATCAACCTTGTCTAATACAAGGGTAAATTCAAAATACTTCTGTTTCATTTCCATACTATCTCTTTTCATGGGGGCAACGATCAATATGTTGCCTGATTTGACGGGCATGCGCTTCCTCATTACTTGGCGTTGACCAAATCGACATTTTACAACCATCCCTATCCATATGTGCACAAAGCATTCCCCCCACGCATGGGATGAATTCCCTGATTCTTTATAACGCCATCCTTTTGATTCCGCATATTGGAGAGCTAACTCAATCGTTTTGCTGGGATGCTTGTTTCTTGTAATGCTCACCGTGTCACCTAAATACTATAGCCAATAAGTTGACATCTGTCAACATGCTTCACTTAAAAAGTTAACTCTAGAAAAAAGTCTCATTGCCCCATTATAGTATTTAAAGAATTTTTACAAAATTCTTTAATGGGTTTATAGGTATTATTTTTTGTTTGTTTATAATCAATTAAAATAAACAGGATGGGGAAGCCGCACCTTTCTTTTCTTTTAAGAACATGATTTAATTGACAATACCGGTCTAGAAAATGCCCCTAAGACAAGGACATCCACATGATCAAAAAACTTTCAAAAATGCAATTGATTCTTATATCCACAGGCGGCATGATAGGCTCGGGTTGGTTATTCTCGCCTTTTTATGGTTACCAAACCGCGGGTGTGGGCGTGTTATATTCTTGGGTTATTACCGCGGTCATCACTTTAATCATCGGTCTGTCTTTCGCGCAAATCTGTACCGCTTTCCCTATAGTCGGCGGTATTTACCGCTTTATGAGTTTAACGCATCCTAAAAGCATGGGTAGCATCTTTTTAATTTTAGGTTGGTTAAGCTACGTCGTGTATTTACCCTTAGAAGCGCAAGCCGTAGTGCAATACATAGGTTTTTGGGAGCCATCGCTGCTCCTTGATGTTTCGCATAAAGTGGAACTGTCGACTAGAGGCATCGCGTTAGCCATGTTTATCATCTTGGCTATCACTGCTTTTAATACGCTAGTGATCACTCGCGTTGCCAAGATGAATAGCATCGTTAGCTTTTGGAAAATTTTAATCCCCCTCATGGTGGCGCTCATTCTTATTTCCAGCTTTGGCCATTTTCATTCACTCACATCGGTTGCCAATAAAGTGAATTTCTCTTTCGAGAACATCCTGTTGGCGGTTACCAGCAGCGGCTTGGCTTTTGCTTTTTCCGGATTTCAAAATGGACTTATATTAGCAAACCAAGTTAAGGATCCGATTAAGGCGCTACCCTATTCACTGTTTGCGCCCATACTGGTCGGCCTAGTTTTATACGGCTTACTTTCTTTGAGTTATTTGCTATGCCTAGACAATCAGCACCAATTGTCTTTAACCGGTACAGCTGCACCATTATTAGCGTTGGTGGCTTTATTTGGCTTGAATTGGTTATTCACTATATTATTTATCGACGCGGTAGTTGCACCCTTGGGAACTACCAATGTCTACATCGCCGTCACTTCACGTATTTTGTATAGCGTTGGTAAAGAGCTATTTCCGCAAAGCTTCTTAACTAGGCTCAATAAGCATGGCGCACCTGCTGTAGCATTGTGGCTCAATGGAGTGATAGGTATTATTTTCTTATTCCCATTTCCCACTTGGAAAGAACTCGTTAACTTTTTGTCGTCTATTGTAGTATTTGCTTATTTAGCAGGCCCGGTGAGCGTGATGGTATTGCATCTGAAGCAGCCGCAGCTTTTATACAAATTTAATTTATTCTATCCCAACTTAATCGGCTGCTTAGGCTTTATCTGCTGCACTTGGCTTATCTATTGGTCTGGTTACACCAATCTAGTTTATCTGTTTATTACGCTGTCTTTAATCGTCATTGGTTATTACGCATTTAATGTCAAGAAAGAAACCTTTTCTACTACACTGATTAAGAATTGGTATTTGTTAATCTATCTTGCCAGTATTGTTGTCGTTTCATTTCTACGCTCTAAAGCGCTCATTCCTTTTCCCGCAGACAATCTTGTCATCGCGGGCATAGGGTTAATCTTTGCGTATGTCTTTAGAAAAAACAGTTTATCTTCTGAAAATTTAGAACAAAATATTATAAAGATTCGGCAAGAGATGGCGTTGGAATAAGGAGGGGGAAAACATGAATCCCTTATGGAAAAATACACCGGATAAAATTGGTCAGTTGATCCCTACTCTAAATGAGCAAGGATTTATGACAACTGTTCTCGATCCTTATACGAATGCCTTTATAAGGTCTTTATGTGGGAGTAAAGATCCCGTGTTAGAGATAGGCACGGCCTATGGTATAGCCACGTTAGCAATGTTGAATAATAACATCCACGTAATAGCCAATGATTTGGAAGTAAAACATTTAGATATTCTGAAAGATAATGTACCAAAAGAACTATCTCATTTAATCGAATATTGTTCTGGTGATTTTAGAGACTTAACTATCGCAAATAATAGTTTAGCTGGAATCCTCACTGTACGTGTCCTCCATTTTTTCTCGGGAGATATTATCGAAAAGTCTTTACACCAATTTTACCAATGGTTAAAACCTGGGGGTCAATTATGTCTGGTAGTGGATACCCCTTACCTGAAACATTTGAGTAAACTTATTCCACTATTTGAAAAAAGATTAGCTCAAGGAAAAGATTGGCCAGGACATTTTGATAACTATAAAGGCTATCTTGATGCTAAATATATAGATAAATTACCCGATTTTATGAATCTACAAAGCCCTGAGACTCTACAACGCGCAACAGAAAAACAAGGATTTAAGGTAAAAGAGTTAGGATTTTGCGCACGACCGGATTATCCCGATGATGTCCGATTAGATGGGCGAGAGAATATTGGTATTATCTGTATGAAACCTAACCCTCTATCGTAAATGCCATTTCTTTTAATTGCTCAGACTTTCCTGGATTATTTCGCAAATAGACAATGACGGCAGCACAACCTCCTTAGTTTGTCGGGATAATCGGGGGGTGCGACCTTGGGTTGTCACGACAATCTAAGGCATAACTTTAGTTTGGTATGATAATCGATAATTTCGTCTTGGGATAACCGCAACCATTTCGCCACCAGAAATAGAAATGTTATTTAAATCAAATGGTTACATTTATATACGCGGTTTTGACCTTTCTCACGTCCGTATCTAAATCTCTGAGACATATGTCATCAGTTTTCATTGACGTGTAAACATTTTTGATATACACTTGTCATAGGTTTCATGAGACAGAAATACGGTTATGATTAAAGAGCTATTTATTGACAGAAAAGAGCATTTAAAGAGTTTGACCCATGGCTTGAAAAATGGCAAAGATTATATCCTCATTGCCCCTAGGCGCTTTGGCAAAACCACTTTAGCACAAAAAATATTAGAAGATATTGCACAGGACGCAGATTGCTTAACGATTCATATAGATATTATGCGCTACTCTGGAAGTGTACAAAGCGTAGCGGAAGGGATTGTAGAGAATTGTTTAAACGCACTGGGGTTTATGGGAAGACTGAAGTTCCTTTTAAAGCAGATTGAATTTTCCTTCAAGCTTAAAGTTAAATATGGCGATTTGGAAATGGAACCTCTATTGCAGCTGATTCGTGAAAAAAATGATGAGTGGTTATTGTTAGAACAAGCATTAGAACTTGTTGAGAAAATAGCGGTTAAACACAATAAAAAAATTATTGTTTTTTTTGACGAGTTTGGTGAATTGTTTTATTTGGGGGAGCGAGTCATAAAGGTTTTCCGCTCCGTTATTCAGCTGCAAAAACACGTAAATTATTTATTTGCTGGCAGTCAAGAAACGTTGATGACAAAAGTATTTGTTGAGAAATCGGGCGCTTTTTACCGTTTCGGCAATTTGATTTTCTTAAAAAATCTAGAGCGGGATGAGATTTTACTTTATTTAACAGAAATGAATCTGCCTTATGAAATTATAGAGATAATTTTGCATAAGTTTAATTGCCACCCCTATTATACCTCTAAGATCATTAAAGATCTCATCATAGAACCGCAGCATGCAAAATCCATAGATACCTTCCTAGATTATATTAATAATGTACTCATTAGTCAGGAAAATGGCTATTTAGAATTACAACTACAAAAGATCAAAGAAAAAACCCATGCATTGGATGTCATGGTGAATCTTTCCATGGGGCTAGATCCTTATAGCAGCCTAAACATCAGCAGGCAAGCGGCCTATCTTGCCTTAAAAAACTTAGAAAATGGGGGCTTTATCACAAAAATAGAAAAGGCGAAATACGTTATTTCCGATCCCCTACTGGCTTTATATTTAAATCGCTAACACCCGCAACCTAAACTGTTTTTGTATTTCTTCTTTAAAATTTTTAAAGGTTGCTTTTTGATACGGCAAAAGCGTTTCTATAATCTGTATCCTATAACCACTCACTTCTCGTTCTAAAAAATGTATGAGTATATCCAATAGTGCATGTTCATCTTTTATGATGCCTTTTTTTAAATCGTCTTGCGCCAATCTTTTTATGCCATTGAACCTATTTAAACCATTTAGAATCTTAAAATAGTTTCTATCACTGTTAAAAATACATTGCAATATTTTGGTAATATCTTTTTCCTCCTTATACTTTTTGCGTTCCTTTCTATCGTAGGCCGCTAATATTTTAGCCGCTATTTCTTCCATGTTGATACTGATTTTGCTAGAACAAGCAAAGTCAGCCGTAATTTGGGTCACATCAACCTTTTCTCCCAGTCTAAGCGCTTTAATCTTGTCAAGTCTTTCCGTAATTGCTTTTTCTAATAAGCTGAGTTCAGATATCTGTAATGCCATGAAAAAACCTATAACCGTACTGGCAGCATGTATAGAATTTAATTTCTGTTTTTTAGATTGGTAAGTGTAGAATAATATATTGCAGAGGAGTGTTACAAAACCACCCAGTAGCACGGACATAAGAAATCCAGATGCCAAGATGCTGTGTATAATCATGAGTATCTCCTTATACTGCATTTTTTACCACGGGAGATATTAGCGCCCCTACAATAGATCTACCTCGTAGCGATGCGTCATTGTACCTTAGCCGCTAATATCACATCCGCTTGCAGCACTAATTTTTGATTGACGGGCACATTACCATTATTGCTAACGTCTGCCGCCGCTACACGCATCAACATGGGCTGAGGAGGAGGTACAATACTAGAGTTTAAGTCAAAATCAACGCTATTGACGAAAAAATCTTGTTTGTACAATTTATTTAAACTGCGTATTTCTTCTGCAATGGAGCCATACACCGCTTGTCTTAAAGTGTCTTTTGCTTTTTGAATGTCTTCATCGCTAGGGCCGTATTGAATATCTACTATACTGTATTTTGTTCCTGGCGAACTTAATTTATCGGCTCTGGCACGCAACCCGGCCAAGGCTGAATTAGCAATACGCGCTTCCGCTTGCGCCGACACTTGTTCTAAACCAGAACTGTCTTGATTACGATTGAATTGCGTTACATGCCAAGAGGCATTTTTCGCCAGCGTATCTAGACTTTTATTCATTTTCCCTTGAAACTGATCCAATGCCTCATCCGTTAGGTTTGCATTAACCGCTACTATAACACGCGCTGAATCGCTCACTACCCATTGCTCTTTTTGTACTACATAGTGCACGTGATTCAAGCTGGGGTAGGGTGAGGCCAATTGTACCACTTGTGGAGGGGTGGGTTTGTCACTGGCACGAACGATGCTCGCCAATAATAACAGCCCTGCAACGGCAATAGCTGCAACAATCCATTTTTTATTCATATTATATCTCCGCCGTAAATTTTAAGGCATGTAAAGCGTTATTGGAAAGGGCAGGCACGGGAGCCTGCCCTACGATAGATCTGTGCGCTACTCTACGTACTCAAACAGAGTCACTACCTTTTTCACCCCAGAAGACTTGCTTGCAATTTCCGCCGCGGTTTTGCCTTGGCCACGCGTTACTTGACCTAACATAAATACCGTACTGTTTTCAGTAACAATTTTCATTTGCGATGAGTTTAAACTTTTAGTGGCCAGCAATTGGGTTTTAATTTTACTGGTAATTAAGCTATCGCTAGATTGTGTTAGGGCCGAAATAGGTGTACCAATGGTGATCTCATTGTACAAACGCTTTATTCCGGGCACTGTCTGCACCAATTGCGCTGCACGCGTGCGCATCTCTTCCGTGGGCGTCTGCCCTGCTAATAACACTACCCCATTAAAAGATGACACAATAATTCGCGCTTTTTTAGCCAGCTCTTTATCGGCAAAGATTTTGTGTTCGGCATCGTAGGAAATTCTGCCATCGGCACTTAAAGTGCTGGGGCTACGGCCCTCATAAACCACCACACCCGCAACCGTCACACCGGCAACCACCGCGACCACACAACCGTCTAATAAAGCAACCATCAACAATAAAAGGCCTAAACATTTTTTCATTCTATTCTCCTTGAGGAAACAAACTAAAATCAATTAAATCACACAAACAATGTAGCACTAAAATATGAGTTTCTTGTATACGCGCCGTAACCTGTGCAGGGATCCGAATCTCTAAGTCACTCGCAGCTAATATAGGCGCCAAAGCGCCGCCATCGCGCCCCGTTAAAGCAAGCACCGTCATTTTTTTCATGTGCGCTGCTTCTATGGCCAGGTTAACGTTGGGCGATTGTCCGCTGGTAGATATCGCTAATAACACATCGCCTGCTTGCCCTAAAGCTTCTACTTGCTTAGAAAAAATTTCTTTATAGGAGTAATCGTTGGCAATAGAAGTGATGCACGATACGTCGGTAGTTAACGCAATAGAAGGTAATCCCGGTCGTTCCACTTCAAAACGATTGACCAACTCGGCTGCAAAATGTTGCGCATCGGCAGCAGAGCCACCATTACCACAAGCCAATATTTTTTTGCCCGCTAATAATGCAGCGACGAGCAACTCACTGGCTGCTACAATACATTCCGATAATATGTCGGCCGTTGCAATTTTCGTTTGTATACTTTGTGCAAAATGATTTTGCACTCTTTCTAACGCATTCATGTTGACCCTCTTATGTATAATAATTGCCGTCAAAAGCATTTTTTTCCCAGACAATCGCTACCTGCTGTTCCGCATCCATACTCACACCTATCACATCAAATCGACAAGGATGATCCCATAATTTCTTGCTATATAAGTAATATTCAGCACTGCGCAGAATCTTTCTTTGCTTAGCACCATTCACCGTTTCAACACCCGTACCATGGCTTTTTTGTTGACGATAACGCACTTCCGCAAACACTAAATCCTCTTTATCGCGTAAGATTAAATCGATTTCGCCATTGGGACAATAAAAATTACGCTCTATGAGTTCTAAACCTCGCTCTTGCAAATAACGCAAGGCCCAAGTTTCAGCTTGTTGCCCTATCGTTTGTACCGCTGTTTTAGCCATAGTTTTTTACTCTTTATTGAAAGCCCATATTATATTCAGCCAAGAGCGGCTTTTGATCCACCCTACAGAGTTTTATATCAATCTTGCTTCACCATTTTGAAATTGCGCCCAGACCCCCTCACGATACACTTGTTGATTAGGCCGTAGATACAATATTCCGGTAACCCCCGAATACCCATTTGCCAACTGATTAAAGTTAATCGCCATATTATAGGCATCATAGCCAAAGGCATATAGGCCCATTGTACTCGTAGTCAATGTAGCTGTATTGGCTTTGGCTACGGCGACCTCTGAAGAATTACTTACATACCACGGTAAAGTAGAAAATTGTATACCATTTAGATCTTGGTCTTTGAAAGGATCCCTTACCCCATTGTAAATATTATTCGTCGCATACACTGGAATGTTGTTGGCGTAATAGAAATTCAGCAAAGGTTTAATGGCTCTAGCCTTATCGGGCGTTGCCACGAGGAAAATAACGTCTATATCCTGTCTACGATCGGCTACACTTTTATCGCTATTTTGCGCATTCGGCGACTTCGCTTGCAATGCATTTTTAATCGCGCTGTCTAATGGTGTGCTGTTGGTATAAGCCACGGATTCAGGTATTTGCCCACCCAAGCGTGTAAATTGTGTAACAAAACTGTTGACCACCCCTTGTCCCCAGCTATCTGCTGGCGCGATGACTAAAGCTCTAGTATACCCTCTCGCATAAGCGCGAAGGGCTGCTTGTTCAGCTTCATCATTGGGTGATAAAGCAAATTGATAGAAATTGCGCTTAGCCCTTTGTGTAGGAATATTATTCAGTACCAAGGTAGACACGCTGGTTCCAGCGTCAGCCAAGCGACTCACTTCAGACTTGGTTAACGGGCCTACAACCAAAGTAGCCCCATCAGCAACTGCTCGATTATATACAGCGGCAATATCAGCCCCATTCGTATCATATAACTTTACGCTGTGTCCCGTCGGATGGCTATAATAAGCTGCCATAAAGCCATCGCGCACAGCCTTGCCTGCACTGCCAGCAGAGCCTGTGGTAGGCAGTAATAAAGCGATACGCGAGGAATCTACATTGGCCGTTGTGGTAGCACGCGCCGGGCCAGTGGCCACTGTGCCGCTAGCGGAGATAGGAAATAAAATACTGGCGGGATGATTAGGGTATTGTTGCAACCACTGCTGATAATTATTTTGGAAATTTTGGCCGCCATTGCTGGTATCTTTATTTAATTGCGCGATAACGATCCAACCGCGGTCTTCGCTGCTATCGCTTTGATCTGCCATCCGCTGCAAAGTTTCAGCGGGCAAAGCCTCTAAACACAGTAAAGTGGCGTGGCGCACAGCCATGGCTTGATCGCTGGGCAACAAGGTACTCAAGCGGATTAAATCCTGACAATAGGCTTCATTTTGCCCCAACCCCTGATGAGCAAGGCTCGCTAATTGATAATAAGAACGCGCTAATTCTGGTGGTAGTTTTGCGGGCTGATTAATTGTAGCTAGGTTATTGAGCACTCCTAGGTTATTACCTTCATTGGCCGCTATTTTAGCTTTCAGAATAGATTTTTCTTCTTGTTGTCTAGGCGCAAGAGTAACACCATCGGTTAGGGCAAGATAGCTCTTAGCCTCTTCCGTTTGTCCATCGCTTAGAGCGCGTCCCGCGGCCTGGATGCGATAATAAGCAATTTCGCTCGGATTTTGTGTCATGCTTGCTTTTTGCAAATAGTCTGACACTGATTCCGTGTAGTAGATCGTGGGTATCCCTGGCTCAGGTTCAGAGGTTAATAAACTACAACCGAATAAAACCAAAAAAATGATGAAAACAGGTAATTTCTTAAACACTATTGCGCTCCACCGAAACAATTCCACTGCATTTAACCACTGTGGGGCATTATGTCATAGTCATGGCTATAATACAAAAAATGAAGTGCAAAAAAATATCTTTTTTTTATGTTTTTAGCTACTTTTACCCGAGTATCCTATGGTATTTCTTTTCTTTGCGTGTTAGACTGCTCCACCTATACAGTTGAGGTATTACCTCACTTTCATAGAAAACTTCTAGTGACCACGGAGTAGGTGAATATACTCATAGCAATTGACTTTTAGGCGAGACGTCAAGCTCTAGCACGCCAAGCGTATTAAATATATATGACTGGCGCGAGCTGAGCGTGGGCAACCAAGCCTTAGAAGCAAAGGCGAAGAGTACAGCCCTTTTCGCGACACTAAACATTATGTTGGGATCAAATAAAAGGAGAATGCTATGTCAAAAGGGCAATCATTACAAGACCCTTTCTTAAATGCGTTACGTAAAGAAAGAGTACCGGTGTCTATCTATTTAGTGAATGGGATCAAATTACAAGGACAAGTTGAAGCTTTTGATCAATTTGTTGTATTGTTAAAAAACTCTCTTAGTCAATTAGTCTATAAGCATGCTATTTCAACCATTGTGCCAGCACGTCCGGTGAATTTAAATGCGACGGCTTCTGCTGAGACGGCTACCGCCACTCAAGAAGGGGATGAATAGTTTTTGTGGGTATCTTGTTAGGGCAGGCGAGAGCCTACCCCTACAGAAAGGGCGGAAAACACACCGCCCTTCCAAAATTATAAAGCGCATCAGGGGTAACCTCTTTTTTGAAAATCGAATCCAAACTAGAAAACAAAGCACTCTTAATTCATGTGAATTTTAACGCATCCGAAAAAATTGAAGATTTAGAAGAGTTTAAATTACTGGTTCAATCTAGCGGCTTGATTCCTCATCATGTGATACAAACCTCGCGCCAAAACCCTACCGCTAAATATTTTATAGGCACTGGCAAATTGACTGAAATCAAAGAAGTGCTAAACCACGATCCTGTTTCTGTGATCTTAGTCAATCATAATCTATCGCCCGCACAAAGTAGAAATTTAGAGCAAGCTTTAGGTTGTAGAGTCATTGATCGTACACAGTTAATATTAGATATCTTTGCCCAAAGAGCACGAACCTTTGAAGGCATGTTACAAGTCGAGTTAGCCCAATTAAAACATTTATCCACCCGCCTTGTGCGTGGCTGGACACACCTAGAACGACAAAAAGGGGGCATAGGCTTGCGCGGGCCTGGAGAGGCGCAACTAGAAACGGACCGTCGCTTGATAAAAAAACGCATTGCCACCATCAACAGCCGTCTAAACAAGGTCGCTGAGCAACGTAGCCAAAATAGACGTGCACGTCAAAATCAACGCACGCCTTGCGTAGCATTGATTGGTTACACCAATGCAGGCAAATCTACGTTATTTAATCGCTTAACTCGCAGCGAGGTTTATGTGGCCGATCAACTCTTTGCTACGTTAGACCCTACCTCTAGACGCTGTTATATTCCAGGGCTAGGCAACATTATCTTGATCGATACCGTGGGTTTCATTCGCCACTTGCCTCCTGATTTGATCAAGGCATTCAAAGCAACCTTAGAAGAAACCCTACAGGCTGATTTATTATTGCATGTAATGGATAAGCACGATCCCAAGCGCCATGAACATAAAGAAGCGGTTAAGGCCATTCTCACCGAATTAGGTGCAGGTGATTTACCTCTGTTAGAGGTTTATAATAAATTAGACTTATTACCCGACGCCGTAGCCGAAACGTACTATGATGAAAATGCTAAACCTATTAGAGTGCAACTCTCCAGCCGCAGTGGTGAGGGTATTCCTTTATTATACGCAGCACTTAAAAGTCTCCTAGGCAATACTGCAGAATAGCCAAGATTGCAATCGCCGCTGTTTCTGTGCGTAAGATGCGACTACCTAGGGCAATTGCCCTAAGCTCATTTGCACTCGCTAGACTTTCTTCTCTTTCACTAAAACCTCCTTCACAACCCACAAATAGCGCCACCGATTTTAAGGGTGTAGTCCATAATTTTTCAGACTTCGCCGCAGCTCGGGGCGAGAGAAACAGGCGTTGTTCTGCTTCTATAGTTTGCAACGCTTCTTTGAAAGAGATAATGGGATTCAAGCGGGCTATAATGCACCGCCCCGCTTGTTGGCTCGCACTAATGATAATTTTTTGCCAGTGATCTTGTTTATGCTTAAACTCTGCCAGGCTCTGTTTAATATTAGAAAAGTCACTCACTATAGGCGTTATTTGTGTAACACCCAATTCAACCGCTTTTTGCAAAGTTAAATCCATATGATCTTTTCTAGAGATGGCTTGCACCAAATGCAAGGCTAAGAAAGACTCATTGTGCACGCTATAACTTTGCTGCAAAGTGACAGTCACTGCTTTTTTGCTGACTTCTGACAAAATGCCTTTAAATTCATCGCCATTGCCATTAAAAACAATCACTTCGCTGCCTATTTTTAAGCGCAACACATGCACGCTATGATGCGCCGCTGCCTCGTCTAAAGCACACTCTCCTAATGCGAGCAGTTTATTTTGGTAAAATCGTGGAATGGACATATGCCTGTACCCTTTGACCCTAGATCTACAATGCAGTATGATAGCAACTATTATGGAATCATCTCAAGTTACAACCTGGCCGCCCCTATATACGGTGGAAAAAAGCAGACGTACCAAACGAGTACGGCTTAATATACATCCCCAAACCGGCTTAACCATCCATTTGCCGTACCATACACGACGGCCTGTGGACATAGACGCCTTATTAATAGAGAAGAAAGCTTGGATTTTAAAACACAGCGCCTTATTAGAACAAGCCGCTCAAAAAGACAATGTAAATTTACCCACTTCATTGTCTTTATCCGCCATCGATGAAACGTGGCAAATTGATCATATGCAAAATTGCGCCAAACCTACGCTGTTTGCTGCCGCGGGTTCTCGCTTGGTTATTATGGATAAAGATCTTAATATCGAACGAGCCTTTCGGCTATTACATCTATGGCTAAAAAGAAAAGCGGCTCAGCATCTTACTCCGTGGCTCAGGGAGTTAAGCCTACGCCATCAATTGCCTTTTAATAATGTCGCTATACGCAACCAAAAAACACGATGGGGCAGTTGTTCTAGCAGCAAGAATATTCAGTTAAATTATAAAATACTCTTTTTACCTAAGGCTTTGGCAGAACATATTTTGCTGCACGAATTAAGCCATCTTCAACATTTAAATCACAGCCGCGCATTTTGGCGATTGCTGTCTGCATTAGATCCCCATTGTCATGAACATACTAAAGCTTTAAAGACTATAGAAGCGGAATTGCCCGCGTGGTTATATTGATATACTCTTCGCATCTGATTCTTAGACTTTGTTGCCTACGCCCATCTCGCATCCGTCATATGTAATATACCCTTGGTGCGCTTATGAGGATATTACCAACTTGTAATTAATAATAACACCGCCAAAGCAATCATTCCCCAGGCAGCTTGATTAGCATTCAGTAAGTCTACGCCATTTACTAACCCTAGGCTGACGCAACCGGCAATTAAAAACCCCGCTCCCAAACCGCGGCGTAACCCCAATTTTTTGTCACGCGCAAGATCTTTTTCTTCCTTATTAAATCTCTTTTCATTCTGAACTAACTTCAAGGTGTGTTGTAAAGTAGCCGGTAACTCCGGTAGGATTTTTCCCCACATAGGCAAGGTATCTTTTAAACGCCGTAGATTAGCTCTTAACCCAACTTGCTGGCGCATCCACTTTTCTAAAAAAGGATGGGCGGTAGCCCATAGATCTAAATCGGGATACAATTGCCGCCCTAAGCCTTCAATATGAAATAATGTTTTTTGTAGCAACAGTAATTGCGGCTGAATTTCCATATGAAATTTGCGCCCAACCTGAAATAAGCGCAATAGTAACTTGCCAAAAGAAATATCTTTTAAAGGACGCTCAAAAATAGGCTCGCACACGCCCCGTACTGCGGCTTCAAACTCTTCCACCCTGGTTTCTGCAGGTACCCAGCCCGATTCTAAATGTAATAATGCAACCTGACGATAATCTCGTTTAAAAAAGGCCAAAAGATTGCTGGCTAGATAATGTTGATCGGTAGGACTTAATGCGCCCATGATGCCAAAATCAACTGCCATATAAATGGGCTCCTTGCGATTATGCACATCTACAAAAATATTGCCCGGGTGCATGTCGGCATGAAAAAAGCAGTCTCGAAAAACCTGGGTAAAGAATATTTCAACGCCTCTTTCAGCCAGAACCTTCATGTCTACATTCAGCCTTCTTAATTCATCTATATTGCCTATGGGAACGCCATGTATATGTTCCATAACGATAACGCTAGAGGTTACATAAGGCCAATATATTTCCGGTACATGTAATAAAGTAGATCCATTAAAATTACGCTTCAATGCCGAGGCATTAGACGCCTCCAGGCTTAAATCTAATTCGGTTAAAGTGGTTTTTTCAAATTCGCCGACTAACTCAATCATGTGCAAATGCCGTGCCATAACGGAATAACGTTCCGCAATGCGTGCAAAGCGGTATAGTAAACCGATATCCCGGTTAATAATTTTTTCCACATTAGGCCGCAGCACTTTTACGATAACATCTTCACCCGTGCATAAACGAGCCACATGCACTTGGGCAATAGAAGCCGAGGCTAAAGCCGTTTCGTCAAAAGATTCAAAAATGGTTTCAAACGGCTCTTTATACGCTTTAGCAACTGCAGCTTTAGCATGCTCAAACGGCGGCACCTTGTCTTGTAGCAAGGCCAATTCATCGGCAATATCTTCGGGTAACAAGTCACGGCGCGTCGATAAGGTTTGTCCAAACTTTACAAAAATAGGTCCCAATTCAATTAATGCCAACCGCAGGCGTTCTCCTCTAGCAATGTTTCTATTACAGATCCAATACCATGGATTTAAATACGCTAAAAAGCGTATAGGGGATAAAACGGGCAGATCCAAAATAATTTCATCTAAGCCATGTTTAGCCAATACATATTGAATATGTATAAAGCGAATGAGTTGTGTAAGGGAATTATTCATGGTTATCCTGTAAATATTGCGTTAGACGTACGCTTAAACGATCTACATCATGCCTAAGCGTATCCACTTCATCCATAAAATCGTTCACCTCTGCAGCAGACGGAAAATAGCGCAGTTCTTCTTGTACATATTCCGTTAGACTTACTTTAAAACTATGGATGCCTCGATTAAACCATTTCTGTAAACCCTCCACGCATCGCCCCACTGTGTGCGCTACTACATCGCCCGTATAATGTGACAGAATTTCTTCCCAATCTATGTCTAAATCATGCAGTAAATGATATGCATTTTCAGAAAACACTTGATCTCCGGTGATATTCAGCTTCGACATATTCGACAAAGAGGACGATTTAAATAATTTCAAAAAGGTCAATAGATCGCCGCTAATAACGGCATCAGCAGCTATTTTATCGGCGGCTATAACTTCAATATTATTTTTGGTAAATAAAAAACCATAATGAAAGGGCGTTTTTTGAATATTAATTTCTAAGATTTTTCCCCGCAAGGGTTTTAATTTTTGTTCTACTTCTTTGTCTAAGGATATATAGCGATTAATGAGGGTTTGTAATGTCGCTTGAAAAAAATAAACCATCGCTCTCTCCTTTTAGTATTTGAAACAACGGTGCAAAGCCACAATGCCCATGCTTAAATTATGATATTCACACTCATCAAAGCCCGCCTCCAATACCATTTGCTTAAGCGCTTCTTGCGGGGGGTGTTTACGTATAGATTCTGCTAAATATTGGTAACTCTCTCTGTCTTTGGCAACCGTCTGGCCTAATTTAGGTAAAATTTTAAAAGAATACGCATCATAGAGTTTTTTAACTGCCGCCGTTGTAGGAGTGGAAAATTCTAAAATCATTGCTTGCCCTCCGGGGCGCAATACGCGCCACATCTCTTGTAGTGCGCGCTGCTTATCCGTTACATTACGCAAGCCAAAGCCAATGGTCAATAAATCAAAACTATTTGCCGCAAAAGGTAAGGCTTCTGCATTTAAGGCCGTCACTTTAATCGTTTGGCTTAAACCGGCGTCGATGATTTTATCCCGTCCCACTTCTAACATGGCCAAATTAATATCGCCTAATACGACACGGCCCTGTGGCCCCATTTTTTCAGCAAAACGCTGCGCTAAATCCCCTGTGCCTCCCGCAAGATCCAAAACACGCCAATCGGGCCTAACCTGCGCCAATAAAACAGTTAGAAACTTCCACGCACGATGTATGCCTAAGGACATTAAATCGTTCATTAAATCGTAATTGGGAGCTACCGAATGGAATACTTCACGTACCAGACGGGTTTTTTCTTCTGGACTGACTTTTTTATAACCAAAATCGGCGTCTTTATCTACTGCCATGAGATTTCCTCTTATAGAAGCCATATTATATACCCATCGTACTTGAAGATGCGAATGGATTCGTAGGGGCAACCCCCTGTGGTTGCCCAGCTGGGGCAGGCACGGGGGCCTGCCCCTACGCTGTGTCTCACATCTTTAGATATAAGTGGATATAGAAGTTAGGGTATTAATTCAAAATCAATTCTCGCGCCGCCCTGCAGGTTTCATGCATAACATGAACATTGTGTATGCAGGCTAAAGCATTATATGCGATGGCTTTTTGTTTAAATAAATGATGCAAGTAACCGCGCGTATATTGTAAGCAGGTGCTACAGGCGCAATTTTCTAAAATGGGTGTGTCGTCACACGCGTAAATACTTTTTCCTATAGATAAACGATGATTCTTAAATTCGCTGGCAAACTTCAACCACTGACCCTCTTTGACTACATGACCATGATAAAGGCTGCCGTGACGTGCATTGCGTGTAGGCGCTACACAATCAAAAATATCTATACCCGCTGCAATGACATCCAAAAGATCTTGCGGCGATAACCCCACCCCCATGGTATAACGTACTTTGTCCTCTGTTAGATAATCACGGATCCACTCTATGGTTTCTACAGTTTGCGGCATATTATAACCGATGGACTCGCCCCCTATGGCAATGCCATCTAAATCTAATGAAGCCACAAAACGCGCGCTTTCCTCGCGCAAATGCTTAAAACAACTGCCTTGAATAATGCCAAATAAAGCTTGCGGCTTTCCATAAGCTGATAAAGGATGTTGTACGTGTATTTCTTTAGACAACAGTAACCAGCGATGGGTGCGTTCCATGATATGACGCACTAAGGCTTCATCCGCTACATCCGGGGTGCATTGATCAAAGGCCATAATAATATCGGCGCCAATGATCTTTTGCGCCTCTATAGATGTTTGAGGCGTTAAATGCAAACGCTGACCGGTATGGGGATGAGAAAAATGCGCGCCTTCTTCGTCGATTTTACATAATTTTTTATTTTGCGATAAACTAAAAACTTGATAACCGCCGCTGTCCGTAAGCATAGGGCCAAACCACTGCATCATTTTATGCATGCCGCCTAATGCTTCAACCACTTTCATACCTGGTTGCGATAACATGTGGTAGGTATTGCCACCCAAAATAATTTGACTGCCTGTGGCATGTAAGTCTTGCGGCGTCATGCTGTTGACCACTGCGTAAGTGCCTACAGGCATAAACGCAGGCGTCATGAATTCGCCATGCGCGGTTTTTACCTGCAATACACGCGCATGGTTATGCGCATATTGTTTTATTTTTTGAGAGTGATATCCCAAAGTTAAGTTCCACCCGCTAAGGGACCGCGTTTAATGCTGGTATCCCCTGAGGAATACATGGTGGGAGTAAAGGGTTGACGATTCTCTGTTAACCAAGTATTGATTTGTTGTAAGTCTAAGGGCGACAAAGTACCTGCCGCTTGCTTTAAGGCAATAGACGAATTGATATAGCTGTATAAATCCGTAGAATATGTGCTCCAAGCGGTATATAGATCTTGTTGCTGGTTTAATACATCCAACATCGTTTTGCCCCCCACCTGATAAGCAGCGATGATGCTGTCTAAAGCGAGCTTACTGGCCTTGATCGTTTGCTTATCGGCTTCCACTTGACTAATAAAAGCCAGGGTATTGTTAAAGCTTTGTCTGACATTGGTCATGGTTGAAAGATAAGTGTTATTTCTGTTCTGCAAGTCCGCCTCATATAAATAGCTCGCTTGCTTTGCCGTAGCCGACACATAGCCTACACCATTTTCGAAAATGGGCACCGTTAATTGCAAGCCTACATAGGCATCGCGATTATTCACTTTGCCGGAGGGCGAGTCGCCCGTATTATTGCCAGTATAGGTAGTCACGCCGTCGAGTATAGGCAGATGCCCTGCTTGTGCTTGTTGTGCCGCTTTGCGGGCTGCTTCCGCGGTTTGGCGTGCTGCAAGTAAACTCCAATTTTGCTTGTCGGCTGTTTGCACCCATTTGTTGACATCCGCTGGCTGCGGAGATATCAACGGTGCCGTGTTATTGCGCAAACTCGCCAACTTATCATAATAAACTCCCGTGATAGCACGCAAATTTTCTTTGGCGTTAACTACCGCTGCTTCTGCCGCGATCACGGCTGCCACCTGAGAATCGTATTGAGCACGCGCTTGTTCCACATCGGTAATCGCGATCAAACCCACTTCAAATTTTTGTTGCGCTTCCGTATAGGTTTCGTAGTTAGCTTGTTTTTCTGCTTGCTCATACGCTAAATTATCTTCGGCATTTAACTCATTGAAATACGCTTGTGCGGTAGTGCTAATCAAGGTTTGTAAAGCGGCATTAAAAGTAGAAGCCGCGGCGCTGGCCGTGTATTTAGCGCTGCTATATCCCAGAAAAGCGACTACATCGAAGATCGGTTGGCTGGCCGAAAGTTGATAGTATTGTTGGTTATAACGATAGGTGCCTTCACTGCCTTGCAAAGAAAATGTATTTCCAGCAGGTGAGATAACATTAGTATTAGGCGTACCTTGATTATTATAATTATTAAACCCATCCGTTGCTGTAGCCATGGCACTCGGCAATAGACCAGCACGCGCAATCGGCACTTCTTGCATTTGTGCTTGTGCATTGGCTTTGGCCGCTAGAAAAGTAGGATTGCCTATAAAGGCATCTTGATAGACTTGCATCAGATCCGCGGCTTGTGCGAATGCCAAGGAGCTCACACTCAACAAACTTAAGGGTATACCCAAGCGCATTATTTTTTTCATATAGCCCCAAACCCGTTCTTTTCTAAAAAGTAAATTGTTCCACTGTAGCCACATCTTCTAAAGGCGGCAACACCGTTTCAAACAATCTTTGCTGTTTCCATTCTGCATCCCCCACACGCGTAACCAATAACGCCGTTTGACAAGGCGCTTCTCCCACCACTGCAAACAAGCGCCCGCCTAATTTTAATTGGGTTAAGAAATGCTTTTCTAACACCGGCAACGATGCAGTCAGTACAATCACATCGTAGGGTTCATGCTCGGGCCAGCCACAAGCCGCATTGCCCGTTTCTAGGCTCACATTATCTATATTAAATTGGGCTAATTTCTTTGCCGCATTGTGGCTAAATTCGCTGTATTTATCGACGCTATAAACATAATGGCAAAGCTTAGCCAATAAGGCCGTTAAATAGCCACTGCCTGTACCCACCTCTAAAACAGTATCTTTTTTAGACAGATTTAAGTTTTGCAGTATCTGACCTTCCAACAACGGCGACAACATGGTTTGATGATGCCCTATAGGCAGTTCAGTATCACTGTAAGCCAGCGCCTGATACTGCAGTGGCACAAAAGCCGCTCTAGGAATATCCGCAAATAAAACCAATATAGCCTCCGAGTCTACCCCATTGGGGCGGATCTGCTGGGTAATCATATTAGCTTTTGCTAGAGATTCGTTTGTTTTTTGAACTAATCCAATCATTTAAAGCCCTTTTATCTATAGGCCTAAGAGTAAGGGGTTTGAACCATAAGTGCAAGAGGCTGGAGGACACCTATGGCATAGGGTTAAGCTCTAAACTATCAGCAAAACCATGCTCTATCGTAGGGGCAACCCCCTGGTGACTGCCCATCTAGGGCAGGCACGGAGCCTCCCCCTGCGAAAGCCATGTTGAGGTGAACTTAATCGAATACCGCCGGAACACTGCCCAAGAATTGCTCGCGCACCATTCGCATCGCGAAGTATAACGGGTATATACTAAGGCCTATGGACATACCCACTACTACACTTAAAGGAAAACTGCTCTTGCGTAACCCTTCATCCAAACCAGAATTCAATCACAACGATGTGATCATTGAACAAGAAAAGATTGTTTATCGTGGTTTTTTTAGCATCAAAGAATATCATTTACGCCATCGTTTATTTGCCGGTGGTTGGAGTGAACCTATCACGAGGGAAGTCTTTATTCGCGGCAGTGCCGTTGGTGTATTATTATACGATCCTAAGCAGCAGGCCGTCGTTTTGGTTGAGCAATTTCGTCCCGGCGCGCTCAAAGATCCTATCACTCCTTGGGTTATCGAAATTGTCGCGGGCAGTATTCCTCCCGGCGAAGCTCCCGAAGCCGTGGCTATAAAAGAAGTTTTCGAAGAGACCGGCTTGCGGATCACGCGTGTACATCCTATGGTATCTTATTATCCTAGCCCTGGCGGCAATGCTGAAAAATTTCATTTATTTTATGCTATAATCGACGCCAGCCTTGCGGACGGCATTTATGGCTTAAAGGATGAGCACGAAGATATACGCGTGCGTGTCTTTAGCTTAGAGGAATGTAGGCAAGCCTTGGCTGAAGGCAGCGTTAACAATGCATTGACTTTAATCGCTTTGCAATGGTTACAAATGCATTATCAGGAATTATAGAATTATCGCTAATACATATTCTACTCGCATCTTCATTTATAATGGGTATAACAAAACAAGAGCAATTATCAATGGCTAATTCAACTTACACTGCAGCGTCTATAGACGTCCTAACCGGATTAGAGCCTGTGCGTTTGCGCCCTGGCATGTACACCGACACCCGTAATCCCAATCACCTGGCTCACGAAGTCATAGACAATGCTGTAGACGAAGCGATGGCGCATCACGCCACACGCATCGATGTTATTCTATTTGCAGATGGCTCTTTACAAGTCAGCGATGATGGCCGCGGCATGCCAGTGGATATACATCCAGAAGAAAAAATCACGGGCGTAGAGTTGATCATGACACGCTTACACGCAGGCGGTAAATTTTCCGATAAGAATTATCAATTCGCAGGTGGCTTACATGGTGTGGGTGTTTCGGTAGTGAATGCTTTATCCGATCGTGTCGATGTTACTATAAAGCGCGATGGCGAAATTTATTTTATTCAATTTGCCAAAGGAGAACGCACCAAAGCTTTAAAGCGCATAGGCACGGCTCCTAAAAAAGAAACAGGCACAACACTGCGCTTTTGGCCCGAAAAATCTTATTTTGACTCGCCTAAATTTGTGGTTTCTAAATTAAAACACGTCTTAAAAGCAAAAGCCGTCTTGTGCTCTGGTTTGCATCTTAGCTTTAAAGACGAAAGCACAGGTGAATATCTAGAATGGTGCTATGAAGATGGCTTACGCTCCTATCTACAAGATTATTTTCTAGACGATGTACTATTACCACAAGGTGGTTTTATAGGTCAATTCGATGCTAAAGTCGAGATGTGCGAATGGGCTTTGGCTTGGATCCCCGAAACGAATAAAGAAAGCTTGCAAGAAAGTTACGTCAATTTAATCCCTACGCTACAAGGCGGCACACACGTCAATGGTTTACGTACGGGCTTATTAGAAGCAGTACGCGAGTTTTGTGAATTTCGTAATTTATTGGCACGCGGCATTAAACTCACCGCAGAAGATGTGTGGGAAAACTGTCATTATATATTGTCGGTCAAAATGCAGGACCCGCAATTTGCTGGTCAAACTAAAGAGCGCTTGTCGTCACGGCAATCGGCTTCTTTTGTCAGCGGTGTGGTTAAAGATGCTCTGGGCTTATGGATGAATCAGCACACCGAAGAAGCAATGCAAATCGCCGAATTAGCCATAGATGCAGCGCAAAAGCGTTTACGCAAAGCACAGAAAGTAGAACGTAAAAAAATCACCAGTGGTCCTGCTCTGCCCGGAAAACTAGCCGATTGTACTTCCCAAGATCTCCGTCGCACCGAATTATTTTTAGTGGAAGGCGACTCTGCAGGCGGTTCCGCCAAACAAGCGCGCGATAAAAACTTCCAAGCGATCATGCCTTTGCGTGGCAAAATCTTAAATACCTGGGAAGTGGACTCGGGACAAGTGTTAGCATCGCAAGAAGTACACGACATTGCCGTTGCTATAGGTATTGACCCCGGCAACCCCGATCTATCTGGCTTGCGTTATGGCAAAATTTGTATTTTAGCCGATGCTGATTCTGATGGCTTACATATCGCAACACTTTTGTGTGCGTTATTTTTAAAGCACTTTCCAGCGCTCGTAACAGCTGGCCATATTTACGTCGCCATGCCACCCTTGTATCGTATAGATATAGGCAAAACGGTGTATTACGCCCTAGACGATGCTGAAAAACAAGGTGTTTTAGATCGCATCCATGCCGAAAATATCAAGGGTAAGGTGAATGTGCAACGTTTCAAAGGCTTGGGCGAAATGAATCCTCTACAACTGCGCGAAACCACGATGGCGACAGAAACGCGACGATTGGTACAATTAACCATAGACGAAAGTGATGATACGCAACAAATCATGGATATGTTACTGGGTAAAAAGCGCGCCGCCGATCGTAAACAGTGGTTAGAAAACAAAGGTGATTTAGCGGGAGATGCAGCATAACATGTCAGATACTACTATCGATTATGAAGGGATAGAAACCAAACCTTTAAAGGTATTTACTGAGCAAGCCTATTTGGATTATTCCATGTATGTGATCATGGACCGCGCCTTGCCGCATGTCAGCGATGGCTTAAAGCCCGTGCAACGACGCATTGTGTATGCCATGTCGGAATTAGGCCTAAAAGCCACAGCCAAATATAAAAAATCAGCACGTACCGTGGGTGACGTCTTGGGTAAATTTCATCCGCATGGCGATGGCGCTTGTTACGAAGCCATGGTATTAATGGCGCAACCCTTTTCTTATCGTTATCCTTTGGTCGATGGCCAAGGCAATTGGGGTTCCCCAGACGATCCCAAATCATTTGCAGCGATGCGTTATACTGAATCTAGATTATCCCCTTATGCCAATGCGCTGTTGGAAGAATTGAGCCAGGCGACTGTAGATTGGATCCCCAACTTCGATGGCACTTTAGAGGAACCGCGCTATTTACCGGCACGCCTACCCAATATATTGTTAAACGGCGGCATGGGTATTGCCGTGGGTATGGCCACCGATATCCCTTCGCACAACTTAAATGAAGTGGTCGATGCGTGTGTGCATCTACTGGATAATCCTAAGGCTAGCGTCAGCGATTTGTGCGAATTTGTGAAAGCACCGGATTACCCTACCGAGGCCGAAATCATCACGCCAAAACAAGACATTTTGGATATGTATAAAAGTGGTAACGGCTCGGTTAAAATGCGCGCGGTCTA
>JAJNBM010000050.1 GCA_021156165.1 Gammaproteobacteria bacterium
CATGATATAATCTCCTCTCTTCTATGAAAATAGCAGTGAATTAATTTGTTGCTTAAAATCGGTTTAATTTTATCATTTGTTTCTATAAAAATGCAATTGGGCGAAAACCTTTTTCTGTACGAATTATCTCTATATGTTTTGGTTCGCATCTTTATATCGCATCATATTTCAATTTAATAAAATGTTTTTTACCAAAACGTCGAAAAGCATAAAAATAGATAAACGTTTTTCTTAATTTAGCTATGAATGTTGCGAATAGTGAAGATCCATTAAGGTAAAAGTATTGAATGCTCCCATAATGAGTCAAATAGGTTGTGAGTCATCTGAAATTTACAAAATTGTGCATCCGATTGCATAAGGACAAAAACCATTTTCTGGATCTCCCTGCTCCTGTTCATTAACAGAATTTGTATTTTCCATATTAACATCAGTGGCATTAAAATACCCATATTGATTTTGGCTATGAGAGAGCAATCTGGTTCTATCATTTTGAGGGGCTTGCTCTGCAGATTCCCTACCTCTCATTTTTCTGAGGATACTATCCCATTCCGCAGAATCTATTCTCGCTTTTTCTAAAGTATTTTCTTTAATGGTGTTATCTAAATTAATAAGCCAGGCACATTCATTTAAAGGCAAGCGCTCGAAAGTAGAGAGTAAACTATCAAAATCATTTAAATGCTTTAGAAATCTATATAATTTATTCTTTTGCTCTTCTGAGCTTTCCGAAGCTGAAGAAAGCTGTTCTACTTTTGCAACTAATACCTCGGGTGCTAGCCAGTTTTCTTTGATTAAAATGCCACTTAGCCACTCTAAAAAAGGCCAAAGAAATCCAACAGAGCCAAAACCATTAAACATCACACTGGCCATGTAAGCACAAAGTCCTATAATATTCGCTGTTACTCCATCGGAGGCCACATCAAGGTGTATATCTACTAAAGATAAAGGATATTCAATAAATACAGGGGTATTTTTTCTCGCTGTGTCGCCACTGGTTACTCCCGATCCTAAAGCCAAGGCCATAAAGCCAATAGTGCCTGCTATGAACGCTGTAGGTAAAAGTTGATAAGCAGGATTCTTCTGCAATAATTCTTTAAACTGGCATTGGAACAGGCTGATCACTATCTGACAAATTCCTTCCATAACGCCTTTGGCTCCTATTAGCATTATATAGCTAAAAGGGATTATTGCTGCCAGTGTTAACGGGAGTTTGATAACGAAATCGAGGCTCTCTTGCTCCAACTTAAAAACCCAATTAAGAATTTCATAAATTACCACAGTATATCCTGGCAATCCTATTATGCAAACAAGTTGTACTAGCTTTTGAAAAAATGAAATCGCCCATCCTGAAATAATATACTCTTCACGAGAGTTGTGGAGCAAATTTAATAAACCCTGCGCAGTTATTTTTTCATATCCCCATTCTGTAAAATGGCAACGTTCTTGTTGTAACCTGTTTAAAAAAACTTCGCGGGCGCGCTCTAATACTTCTTTATCTTCTTTTGACAAATTTATTGTACAGGAAACGCCTAAAATTAATTTTTGCATTGAAAAAGTATTTAGCACAAACTCGACGAGAAAAGCAGCCCCTGTCCAAAAAATACGTATCCGCAGATTACTTTCCGTTTGCTTGGCAGTTAATCCAGTTATAGGAGTAGAAGCCAGACCGCCACATACAGCAGGTAATATAAAGCGTACGTAGTAGGGGCGTTTTTCCTTCAGGTTTAAAAAATTTTCTTTTTTAGGCGAACCGAAAGTAAAATTATCTATAACATCAAAGGCAGCCCAAAAGGTAGAAAAAGACGAAGTAATAAAAGCGCAAATGGCGGTCGAAATGGCTAAATAAGAACGATGAGGAAAAGCGTTTATTGATCCCGATGCATACACTTTGCTTCCAGCAAAACCCACCACTATAGATACTATCTTCGCAATTTTGTTTAATCTTGCCCTCTTGTTTAATGGAGAAACCGGAGCTTCCAATTCTTCCAGAAGCTCAATTAGCCTGTTATACATCTCTTCTTCTTCTTTTTCCCAACTGGAAAGTGGTAAAGCAGGCTGATCTACGTATTCAGATAGATTATTGTTATTTTCTACGTCCTCGATGTTTACCTCAAACGCATTCAGAGAAAAAGAACCTTCGCTTGCACTCATATTATTTTCCCTTCTAGTAACGTAGAAGCATATAGTAATTATAATTTTGGTACAACATGATTATACTACAGTTTTACTCAGATTAGCGTAAGAATATTCGGAACCTCATAGTAACCTAGGGTTGTAGAAAAATTCTATCTTTGATTTAAGGGCCATTAGGCTATGTATTTGCCTAGGATTTTGAGGCTTTTTGAAACTCTCCTAGCTTAGCAAAGGCCACTTTATGGAAAAATTTTAAAATCAGGGGTTGATTTTTTAGGTTATTGTCCATACTATAAAACAGGAATTGATAGGTTATAAAGGAGAAAACATAATGAATCGTTTTTTACAATATGAACCTTATAGTGTTCTGAATGATATTAATAGGCTATTCGAAAAAAAATTTTTCCCACAAACGGCGGGCTCTACAGATAGTTCCAGCCTTGAAACGAGTCAATGGAGTCCTGCAGTGGATGTAAAAGAAGCAAAAGATAAATTTACAATAAAAGTAGATTTACCTGGCATTGACAAAAAGAATGTCACTATCTCTATGGAAAAAGGGGTGCTTTCTATTCAAGGGGAGCGGATCGAAGAAAAGAAAGAAGAGGATATTAATTATTACCGGGTGGAAAGGGTATGTGGTAGATTCCATCGTTGCTTTTCCTTACCGCAAACAGCGAATGAAGAAAACATATCCGCTCATATGAGTAATGGGGTGTTAGAAATCACAATTCCGAAAAAAGAGATTGCGAAATCGAAAGCAATTGAAATAAAGGATAGTGAATAGTTCTAAAAGTACGGAGCCACACTTGCTTGTGGCTTCTCTTATTAATAGCAAGGAGAAGATAATCATGAAAAAGTTTTTATTATCTATTCTTTTTTTATCTATAACATTAGGGTTAAATGCAGCAGAAACGGCTCAACCCCCTGCTACAAAGAAAGAGGATTCTATTAAAATTAACCTGTATGCGGAAGATAATGATAAAAAGGTAATTGACACATTACCGCCTACCGCGCGCTTGATAAAAATATACCAAAAGGGCAACTGGATCAAGGTAGGAAACCCTAAGGACGGTACGGTGGGATGGATTAATGAAAAGCAATATCAAGAAATGCTTGCACAGCTTAATCAATTTACCGTACAGGAAATATTTATTTCACGAATGGCAGATGGGAATAGCCACCCTAAGAATAAACTTATTGTTTACCAAAACGGGAAGCCGGTATCGGAAAAAGAAGCGAATGAAATCTATAAAAACCTGAAAAAACAACTGGAAGAACAGCAAAAGTACTGGGATAAGTTTAAGCAAGATATGATTGCCAGCCAAAACCAGATGTTAGAAGGTTTTTACGAAAATCCCTTTTTTACTCACCCTGAATGGATACCTATCCCGGTGGTTGTGATTGAAAAGAGCGGTAGCGCAAAGGATAAAATGAGCGATAATAAGGATAAGGATACTCAAGCCGCTGCATCGCCTCGTTGAACTAGAGGCCGTTTTTGCGCTGGATTAAAAAATGACATTGAGGTTATTTTTGCCTGATCTGCGCAAATAAAAAATATAGCGAGAAATACGAAATAGGTACATCCGCTCAACTAAATTGTACAATTTTAACTCGCGCTGAAACTCAATAAGCTGTCTTCACAAGGAGAAGATTTAATAGGTCTTAATTTTACTTTAATAAATCATAGATTTTGTAGCGATACACTTAAAATCATAGCGATAACACCTTCCGCTATGATTTGAGAGTTGATGTATTACAAACAAGGAGATATAGCATGTTGATATTAAGCAGACGCGTTGGCGAAACCATCATAATTGGCGATAATGTTACCGTAACAGTTATAGGAATTCAAGGTAATCAAATCAGAATAGGCGTTAATGCCCCCAGTGATATTTCTGTCCATCGAGAAGAAATTTACAGAAAAATTGAAGCAGAAAAAGCGAGTTTAGCACATAGCGGCGAAGAAACACCTGCTTAAAGTATGGATTATGAGTATAACAAGTTTGGTTATTTTGCTGAGCTTGTTATGCATCGTATTAAAGCATTATGCTGGCGAATGGTGGGCTTAGATGGAAGCCAAGCGGACTTTCGGCTAAGGCAGTAATAAGCTTACTTGAGCGCGATTATCTGAGCACTAAAGTTATTAATACGGCTTATGGATTAAGTCGTTTAACAACTATCGATTCAGAGGGCGCACATTATAGGGAGGGCTAAGTGTCTCCGAATTTGGTAAAGACCCAAATTTCTAGTTAAGGGTTAAATAGCCTAAATTATTAAGTTATCTACTGGGCCGTGTTGGGATCGAACCAACGACCCGCTGATTAAGAGTCAGCTGCTCTACCAACTGAGCTAACGGCCCGTGAGTGCAAATGTACCTAGGTATAGGAAAAAATGCAAGTCCTTGATGCCATACCATCCCCCCATTGCAAAAACGGCTAAAATTTTTTACAATTACTTGACATTTTGATGTGGGAGAGCTGCGACAGTGAGCGCTATTACCTTAAATATCCGCTATTTAGGCCGGAATGACTATGAGCCTATTTGGCAGCGTATGAAGGATTATACTGAAAATCGCACTGCAAACAGCGCCGATGAAATTTGGCTGTTAGAACATACCCCTATTTTCACCCAAGGCCAGAATGGGAAACCTGAACATATTTTAAACACCGGTGATATCCCTGTGCTACAAGTGGATCGCGGCGGGCAGGTTACTTACCACGGTCCTGGGCAATTAATCGTCTATTTTTTGCTGGATATACGCCGTTTACAACTGCCTATTCGTCAGTTTGTCTGTGCAATTGAAGAAGCGGTGATCCGTTTAGCGGCTGATTATGGTATTCTAGCCGCTAGACGTGACAAGGCCCCCGGCGTTTATGTACAGGGCGCAAAAATGGCGTCATTGGGTTTGCGCGTCAAGAAAGGGTGCTCTTATCATGGTTTAAGCTTTAATATGGATATGGATTTAAGGCCATTTAAACGTATTAATCCCTGCGGTTTGGCGCACATTCAAATGACGCAGTGGCGTGATTGGGCCGAGGTGGATGATATTTTTAAAATGGCTGCGCCGCTATTAGCGTATATAAAACAATTTTGTTATGGTGATAAAACATATGCCGAATCCATCTATAAATGATCCTAGCATCAAGCAAAAAGGCGAAGCTAAAATGCGCCGCGTGCCTATTAAAGTTGAAATGACTACGGAGCCTTTAGCTAAACCCGATTGGATCCGCATCAGATTACCTCGCAATTCTGCAGTGGTTACTGGGTTAAAAGAAACCTTGCGCGAAAATCGTTTGGTGACGGTGTGCGAGGAAGCTTCTTGCCCCAATTTGCCCGAATGTTTTAGCCATGGAACCGCTACTTTTATGATTATGGGTGACAAATGCACCCGTCGTTGCACCTTCTGTGATGTCGGTCATGGTAGGCCCGATCCCCTGGATCCCGAAGAGCCTGCTAATTTAGCGCGCACTATCGCTGCGATGCAATTGCGTTATGTGGTTATCACTTCTGTGGATAGGGACGATTTACGCGATGGCGGCGCTGGCCATTTTGTGGCTTGTCATGAAGCCGTACGTGCCAGTTGCCCAGAAATAACCATAGAATCGTTAGTTCCTGATTTTCGTGGGCGCATGGAAGTTGCTCTAGATGAACTCTCCAAAGCGCCACCCGATGTCTTTAACCACAATATTGAAACCGTGCCTCGTCTGTATAAACAAGTGAGACCAGGTTCAGATTATGCTTTTTCTTTGCAATTATTGAAACAATTCAAGGTGCGTTTTCCGGAGATCTTAACCAAGTCCGGTATTATGTTAGGATTGGGAGAGGAATTATCTGAAGTGGAAAGCGTGCTGGCCGATTTGCGCCATCATGATGTGAATATGGTAACCATAGGTCAATATTTACAACCCAGTCGCTACCATTCCCCAGTGATGCGGTATGTGCCTCCAGCCGAATTTAAGCAGCTGGCTCAATTGGCAAAACAATTGGGATTTACGCATGTGGCCAGTGGGCCGTTAGTACGTTCTTCTTATCATGCTGATCTACAAGCCAAGGGCGTAGACGTGGGTGAATAGTCTAGGATTAGGATAAGATTCATGGAAATTTTTGATCACTTACGACCCTTCTTAGGATGGTTGCAATCGCATACTATGATCAGCCTAATCTTGGTTTTTTTTATTTCCTTATTTGAGTCTCTGGCTTTTGTAGGCTTATTAGTCCCTGGATCCTTAATGATGACGGCAGCCGGTATTTTAGTGGGCGTGGAGATTCTTCCCGCCTGGCCGACGTTATCTGCAGCTATTTTGGGCGCAATTGTAGGCGATGGGGTGAGTTATCGCATCGGTTATTACTTCAAAGACAGCATACGGAATATGTGGCCCTTTAGAAGCCACCCTAAATTTTTATTAAAAGGCGAGCAATTCTTTGCTGCACATGGGGGTAAGAGCGTTTTTTTAGCGCGTTTTTCACCCGTTAGGCCGGTGGTACCGGTCATTGCTGGAATGATGCGCATGAATACTTGGCGTTTTTTCTTCTCTAATGTGACTTCAGCTGTATTATGGGCTCCGGCTTATATACTACCCGGCATTTTAATTGGTTTTGCGGCCTTGCAATTTGCGCCTGAAGTGGCGACTCGCTTTATTCTGTTAATATTGTGTGTGCTAGCAATATTGTTTTCAGGTGCCTGGTTTTTAAAAATTTTATTTTTTAGAATGGTTGCCGGCATAACGCAGGCTATGGATAAATTATGGGAGGCTATAAAACATACTCCTAAAGTCAATCCTTTATATCGTTTATTGCAAGATCCTTGCAGGCGTGAAGGGCATAGTCAGCTTAATCTATTAGTAGGAATTATCATCGCCGGAGCGCTATTTTTAGTGCTAACGGTAATGGTGGTAACACAAACAGGTGTGTACGATTTAAATGTGCCTATCAATCAATTTTTCCGTAACTTATATGTTCCCAGCTTGCAAAAAATAGCATTGCTCATCACTTACATGGGTGATAAAACGGTGCTAGGGCCGGCGGTAGCGGTGGCAGTAGTGTGGCTATTATGGCGCAAGCAATGGTATATGGCTTGCCATTGGATAGCCATAGTATTGGCCAGCTACGGTTTTGTTGCTGTGAGCAAATACATCTATCATTCGCCGCGCCCTACAGGGTTAAAAGAAATCCTAACAGGAAATTCGTTTCCCAGCGGCCATACTACCATTACTACGGCGATAGTTATTTTTTATGCCGTTGTACTAGAGCGCTTATTGCTCTCTCAGTATCGGCGACTCATCTATGGCATTTGTGCTGCTATCATTACCACCCTTATTTTTACGCGCCTCTACCTCGGGGCTCATTGGTTTACCGATGTATTGGGCGGTCTCATAGTAGGATGGTCAGCAGCCATGGTGGTGACTTTATCTTTTCGTTGTCAACCTGCGCCGCAATTTTCATTAAAAAAATTCAATATCGTTTTGGCTATTTCTTTCGTTGTTTTTTGGGGCATATACATACAGAGAAATTTTGAAAAGGACGCGGCTACTTATGTGCCTGTATGGCCTAGCCATGAAATCATCGCCACCCGATGGTGGCAGCAGAGTAGTGCTCAAGCCCTCATTTATCGTAAAGACAGATTAGGCCGTACCCACGAGTTGATCAACGTGCAGTGGGTGGGTAATTTAGATCACATTATAGAAAAGATGCAACAAAATGAGTGGACGTTATTACCCCGCTCGCCTTGGGTTAATGCCGTCAATCATTTAGCCAATACCAGCGACGATCAGCGCTTAACCTTATTTCCGCCCTTATACCAAGGCAAAGCGCCTGAGGCTGTTTTTGTGCACACCTTGGCAGGGCATAATGGTACGGTAGCGGTATTGCGTTTGTGGCAAGCGAATATGGATTTTGTAGATGATGCCTTGCCTTTATGGTATGGGGCTGTGGCATATGAAAAAATCACTCGCCATCCGCTGACATATGGTGGTATTGCGGTTACACTAAATGATATGCCGCCTCCCACAGTCTATTTAAGTGACGACTTAGAGGATTTTTGGGTTCGACATTTAAGTTTATTACCCGCCTCGCCGCCTAAATCCATTTCTAAACAACAGTGGCAGGGTGGGGTATTGTTGATACGCTCTAGGTAGATAATAATTAATTGAGATGACCGTGAACGGCTGTCTGTATATACAGTGAATTATGGATTGCATCATATCTCGACTTACCTGAGAACTTCCCGTACTCTATAAAGAGGATGTATGCACAATAGTGTTCCCGTGCGTACCTTCCTATAAGTCGTAGGGATTTGCCTGCACTGGGAAACTGGGCTTTTATTTTTAATAACTCAGTAAGTAACTGCCTCTCCCATCTGTCCGTATCGTAAAGCCCAGATTGGGAAGTAAGATATTTGCAGAGGAGAGAGTAGTTTATCTTTATCCTTCTAAGCTGCGTAACATCGCAGCAATCTTATTTTGAATCTCTGCATATTCTTCCGCCACATCGGAATCCAGTACAATGCCGCCGCCCCCCGCAATTTCAATACGGCCGTCATAGCATAAAGCAGTGCGTATGCTGATGTTGCTGTCTAGTTGCCCATCTGCACTATAATAGCCTATGGCACCGCAATAAATATGGCGCTGATGCGTTTCTAAAGCTTCAATGATCTCTATAACGCGCTTTTTAGGCGCGCCCGTAATAGACGCTCCGGGGAAAATACTTCTTAATAACTGCAAGGGATGACAGTCTTCAGGCAATTGTCCTTGTATGCTGCTGACTAAATGATGCACGTTATGGTAACTTTCTAACGCGCATAAATGCGATACGGAAATGCTGCCGCAAACGCATAAGCGTCCTAAGTCATTGCGCAGCATATCAACAATCATGATATTCTCGGCACGATCTTTAGTGCTGTGTTGCAGTTGCAATGCCCATTGCTGATCTTCTTCAGCCGTTTTTCCACGTGGCCTCGTACCTTTAATGGGCTTTGCTTCTACCTTTTTGTCACTCGTCACTTTTAACAGCCGTTCTGGGGATAAACTTAAAATATGGTGATCGCTACAATTTAAATAAGCACAAAAAGCGGCACTGCAAGAATCCATTAAGCGTTGGTATGCCTGCCAGGGATCCCCCTCATAATGGGAGAAAAAACGTTGTGAGAAGTTAACTTGATAACAATCGCCTGCATGTAAATGTTCTTGAATGCGTAAAAATTGTTGTTGATATGTGGTATAGTCTATATTACTTTTCCAGGCACCTTGCAATTGGAATGCCGTATCTGCAGTGGGAACAGCTGTTGAAAGTAAATCCTCTAAAAAAACCTCGTGATCTTTATCGAGATTATAAGACACATAAGTAGTAGTGTGTGTCTGATGATCCACTATAATAGCCCAGTCATATAGACCCAAATGCAATAAAGGTAAGGAATGATGTGGCAGAATGCGCCGTTGGATGGAATGCAACTGCACGCCCCAATCATAAGACCAATAGCCCAATATGCCCCCTATAAAAGGGTAGGGGCTAGGCGGTAGGGTGGGAGGTAATTGTGCAATCAAAAAATCGAGGGGATCACTGGCTATTGTTTCTAGAATGTTGTCGCGTAGCAGACTTGTCTTTTTGGTAGTGGCAGTGACGGTCAAAGTGGGATTGGCGCTGATAATATCATAACGTCCAACCGATTTTGCGGCACTTTGTAAGAAAACCGCATGAGGTCGATGACGGATTTTGGCAAATAGCTCAGACGATTTGCGGCTGTAGGGTAAGATGTGTTGAAAATACATTATTTTTTATTATACATAATTTTGTGATGAATGCAAATATCCGTATCTATCCTAATTTGTTATTTTGTGTAAATTCTTATACTCTATGGCCCTTGTGACTCATTAGAGGAATGGCTAGTGTGCCTTTGTTAGTACAAAAAACACCCATTTTATCGGGTTTCGCCAACCCGCCCAGTTCTAAATCGCACAGCATTCGTGCTTTACTCTTAGCCTTGCTCGCTAAAGGCGAATCTATATTGATCAATGCGTTGGATTGTAGCGATATGAGTGACGCAATGCGGATCTGCAGCCAATTAGGGGCGCACTTAAGTGTAGATGAGGATAAGGTTTGTGTGACTAGCGCTGGTTTGCCATTGCAAGAAACGGCACAGATAATCAACAGTGGTAATTCGGGGATCAGCACTCATTTTGTGATGCCGCTTTTGGGCTTACGGCAGGATGCGGAAAAACCCATCATCCTAGACTGTGGCGAACAAATGCGTGCTAGACCTATAGGACCTTTGGTAAAGGCTTTACGTGTGTTAGGGTTGCGCATCGAC
>JAJNBM010000008.1 GCA_021156165.1 Gammaproteobacteria bacterium
TATTTACCCCCGGCTTGCCGCATCTACAAAGACAATTTCACATTAGTGCGGCGAGCACTCAATTAACCGTTTCTCTCTTTTTATTAGGGTATACCATAGGCCCTTTGATCTACGGCCCTTTGGCCAACCGCCACGGCCGGAAGAATATGCTGTATGTAGGTATCAGTATTGCTTTCGTCAGTTCTTTGCTTTGCGCCATCGCCTCTCATATAGGTGGCTTTGTTATTTTTTTGGTGGCTAGATTCATGCTGGCGATAGGCGCCAGCGCGGGCTTAACCTTAACGTTTACCATCATCAGCGATGTTTGCACCGACACAGAACAACGCAGGAAAATGATTGCCTATACCACGCTTGCTTTTGCTATTATGCCAGGCTTGGCTGTTTCCGTTGGGGGTCTATTGGTGGCAAGCTGGGGCTGGCAGAGTTGTTTTTACGTTTATATGCTGTATTGCCTGCTCGTTGCTTTCTTAGTATCCCGTCTACCGGAAACCAAGCCATTGCATTTTGTAGACATTACGCTTAAAAAAATGTGGGTTCAATATTGTCTCGTTGCACGGGATAGCAAGTTATGGCTGTATTCTCTTATCTGGGGCAGTACTACCGGTGTTATTTATACTTTTTCGGCGATAGCGCCTATTATTAGCCATGATAGCTTACATATTCCCCCAGATGTGTTTGGCGTTTATAATTTATGGGTGTTTATGGGATTGGCTATAGGCAATATTTTAGCGGCCAAGTTGGCAATGTATTTTAGTGCGAGAAAAGTGATGGCAGCAGGGATTGTCGTCGCATTGAGTGGCGCGTTATTTTTATTGCTGTCTACAATGAGTGGCAATCTAACCGCAGCACATTTCTTCTTATGGACGACGCTGTCGTTTCTAGGTATGCCCGCCATTTTTTGCAATGCCTCGGCCTTAGCCACAGCGCAATGCGAGGACAAAGCCACAGCATCGTCATTGATGAACAGCGTCGATTTGTGCATGGCCATTATAGTACTTTCTGTGATGGGTTTGGTTACCGTCCATATGGCGGAGATGATGAGCGGCTTATTTGTGGGGATGTTGATTATTGTGCTGCTATTGTTTGGGTGGGCGGGGCGGCGCTAATTCTGCGCCAACTTCTATAACCATTGATAGACAGTATAAAAAAGAGAACGTAGAGCATGCTTGAAAGATAAAGCCCTAGATGTATAAAATAGGCTATAAAGACCACATCTGCAATGACCCACAGCAACCAATGTTCTAATACTTTTCTAGACATAAGGTATAAGGCAATGATGCTGAGCGTAGCGCTAGCAGAATCCATTAGGATGTTTGTTTCTGGCGTTTTTGTAAAATGGGTTATGGCTAAAAAGGCCATGATTTCTAGAGCAAAAGAAAGCAGCAACAATAAAAGAGCCTGGCTAGGATGAGTGCGCGTTATTTTTCGGGTGTTTTCTTTTTTATTCCAAAAATACCAACCATAGATGCTTTGCCCTAAAAACACAAATTGCAGTGTAAAATTAGCGTAAGATGATTGGGTCCAAAATAAAGCCGCGTAGGCGCTTACACCAATGATGCTCATAGGCCAACATAACTTGTTGTTTTTCATGCAAAAATAGACTGAGGATAGGCTGAATATGACGGCAATGATTTCTATAATGGACACGGTTAGGCCTCTCAAAATAAACGAAAGCACATTAGTTTAGCCTTATAACATGTTTATACCGTGAATGATAGTCGGGCTTAGCAGGAGTTTATTTCTTTTTCAACGAGTTGGGTCGAATTCTATATTTCCCTCTTTATGTATTCAGTGCGCATAAATTTAGTATTCTCTTTATCGGGTTAACCTATCAATATTGTTTCTAATTTAGTAGTATTGACGAAGAAATTGATTGAGATAAAAAATAATGTTTAGGAGATCCCATTGAAATTACCCTGTTCTATAGTCTCCACTCAGTGGTTAGCAGCTCATTTAAATCATCCAAACTTATTGGTGTTGGACAGTCGTTTAAATTCGCCCGTAAAGAAATTGACGAGTACAGAAACCAATAATAAGGCATTGCAAATCCAGGGTGCTCGTATATTTAGTTTAGATAGTATTTCTGATCCTAATACAACGCTACCCACTATGATGCCTAGTGAAGAATTCTTTACAAGAAAAATGCAAGAGCTTGGAGTGTGTAATAATAGTATCATTGTGGTTTATGATAGTGTTGGCATATATTTGAGTCCTCGAGCGTGGTGGATGTTAAAAGCCATGGGGCACGAACAAGTTGCAGTACTGAATGGCGGGTTGCCCGCTTGGATTAAAGCAAATTTACCTTATGAAGAAAGTAACCCTGATCATAAATTTTTAGAAGGTAATTTTGTCGCGCAAAAATCTCCAACCCATTTTTGTAATGTTGCCCAAGTAGAAAGTGCGCTGTATGATAATACTTATGCTATTTTAGATGCTCGCTCGGAAAACCGCTTCCGGGGCCTCGAGTCTGAGCCCAGAAGTGGCCTTAAACGTGGCCATATACCCACCTCACACAATATACCTTTTGAAACGGTATTAGAAAATGGAAAATACATGAAGCCTATTGAAGAACTTCAAAAAATTTTTTCTCCAAAAATCAATCATCAGCAAAAATTAATCTTCAGTTGTGGCTCGGGGATAAGCGCTTGTATATTAGCATTAGCAGCTGAACTAGCGGGCTATTCAAAAATGACCGTTTATGATGGTTCGTGGAGCGAATGGGGGCTAGAGTCTTCATCTCGTCCAGTCGAAACGATTTGAGGTCCAGCCGGAATTTACGCTTGAGGCCGCGCCTTAAGGGTGCTGAATGCTTACTAAAGATGGTATAATTTCACCTGAAAACAATCTTATTTAATGGTCGCCGCATGAAACAAAAATTGCTTGCTTATGCTAGATTAATGCGGTTACACAAACCGGTGGGGATTTTATTGCTGTTATGGCCAACTTGGTGGGCGCTATGGCTAGCAGCACTGGGTTTACCTTCTTTCAAGAATTGGTTTATTTTTACCGTAGGCGTAGTTGTGATGCGCAGTGCGGGTTGTGTGGTGAATGATTTAGCGGATAGAAACTTTGATGGTTTGGTGAAGAGAACGCGTGATAGGCCTTTGGTAACGGGAAGCGTTACACCGATTGAAGCATGGATACTATTAGCTACTCTCTGTGCCATAGGTTTAATCCTCGTATTATTTTTGAATTTAGCCGTATTTCTGTGGGCGTGTTTAGCTCTAGTACTGGCTTTGATTTATCCTTTAACCAAACGCTTTTTCCCCATGCCGCAAGCGATATTGGGTTTGGGTTGGTATCTGGCGATCCCCATGGCCTTTGCCGCACAGGCTAAAGTGAATGCAGTGGCCTTCTGGCTGTATTTAGGCGCAGTAGCGTGGACGATTGTGTATGACACTTGGTATGCAATGGTCGATAGAGACGACGATCTCAAAATCGGCATACGTTCGAGTGCTATTTTATTTGGCCGTTATGACAGACTTTGGGTAGCCATTTTTCAGGCTTTTGCATTAGGGGCATGGTTTTACGTGGGAATTTTGGCGCAATTGCAATGGCTATATTTTGCAGCTTGTATTGGGTGTGTGGGCCTTTTTGTTTATCAACAGATTTTAGCTTATCGCTGTGAGCCTAAACGCTGTTTTCAAGCTTTTTTGAATAATCAATGGTTGGGATTGATATTGTTTTTGGGGATTGTTTTGGCGGTCCGTTAAGCAGCTTATTGTTAACGAAGCCGTAGGGGCAACCCCCTGTGGTTGCCCTGGTTAGGGCAGACACAGGTTATTAAGGCACCTCTAAAATCTGCATGGTATTTGTTCCACCCAACACCCCGATGTGTTGTCCTTTAGTGAGTATAACCATATCACCCGTTTGTAAAAAATTATGCTGTTGCAAATACTGCAAGGCATAGCGGTGTATCTGATCTATATTTTCATGAACCATAGCAAAATGTATCGGTACTACGCCGCGGTAGAGTGCCATTTTACGCAGGCTTTTGGTGTGCGGTGACAATCCCACAATAGCAATGCCGGAACGTATGCGCGACATCCACAATGCGGTAGCGCCGCTTTCGGTTAAACAGATAATGGCTTTAGGCGATAAATGATTGGCGGTGTACATCGTTGCCATAGCGATGGCTTCGTCGGTATGCGAAAATTTTTTATCTAAACGATGATGCGATACTAAGGTTCTAGGGTGTTGTTCTGCGCCTAAACAAATTCTAGACATGGCTTCGACCACGCGCACGGGATCGTCGCCATTAGACGTTTCGGCCGATAACATGACGGCATCGGTGCCATCCAATACCGCATTGGCCACATCCATCACTTCAGCTCGAGTAGGAATGGGGCTGTGGATCATCGATTCCATCATTTGCGTGGCGGTGATGACCACTTTGTTTTTAGCACGCGCCTGGCTGATCAATTGTTTTTGTATGGCAGGGAGGGCGGCATCGCCTATTTCTACGCCTAAATCGCCACGCGCTACCATAATGGCATCGCTGGCTTCGATAATGCCTTCGATATGATCTAAAGCTTCACGACGCTCTATTTTGGCAATCACGCCAGCGTGTCCTTTCATGTCTGCAATATGTTTTTTAGCAGCGATAATATCTTCGGCCGAACGCGGAAATGAAATGGCGATATAATCAACGTCTAGAGCTAAAGCGGTACGCATGTCTATTTTGTCTTTAGGCGTAAAGGATTCGGCTGATAAACCACCGCCTAGACGATTGATGCCTTTGTGATCGGAAATAGTGCCACCGTTTATCACCTGACAATGAATTTGTGCGCCTTTTACTTCTAGCACTTTAAAACTTAAGCGGCCATCATCGACTAATAAGGTATCGCCAGGGGCCACATCTTTGGGTAAGTCTTTATAGCTAAGCCCTACGCTGTGTACAGTTCCTGCATTGTCACCCAACGCAGCATCGAAGATAAATAAATCATTTTCTTTAAGAACGGCGGCGCTTTTTTCAAAACAAGCAATGCGGATTTTAGGGCCTTGTAAATCGGCAATAATAGAAACGATTCTTTTTTGTTCGGCAGCAATACGACGTATATGGGCAACGCGCGCGCGGTGATCTTCGGCGGTACCATGAGAAAAATTTAAGCGCACTGCATCTACACCGACACTGATCAAACGCGTTAATACGGCAAGATCATCGGTGGCAGGCCCTAGGGTGGCAATAATTTTAGTGCGGCGCATGGTATATCCTATTGCTGCAACAATTCAATCGCGGGCAAACTTTTTCCCTCTAGATATTCTAAGAAAGCGCCCCCTCCCGTAGAAATATAACTTATTTCGTCGTTTAAATCATAATTTTCTATGGCTGCGAGCGTCTCACCCCCCCCTGCTAAACTAAAAGCAGAACTAGCAGCAATATTTTCTGCTAGATTTTTTGTGCCCGCCGCAAAAGCAGGATATTCAAATACACCCACCGGGCCATTCCAAACGAGGGTGCGCGCCTTGGCGATGTAAGATTGATATAATGCGATTGTTTTAGGGCCTATATCTAAAATTTTATCTTCAGCTTTGATTTCCTCTAAACTCTTAGTCGTCGCCTTAGCGGTAGCCGATAATTCTGTAGCAACGACTACATCACTAGGCAATAAAATTTTAGGAGACAATAATTTTTTGGCGAGCGGGACTAGATCAGGTTCATACAAAGAACTGCCCACACTATACCCTGCGGCAGCTAAAAAAGTATTGGCAATACCGCCGCCGACGATTAAGTGATCCACTTTAGCCAATAAGGCTTCTAACACGGTTAATTTAGTTGAAACCTTAGCGCCGCCAACAATGGCTAAGAAAGGTCTTTCGATGGTGAGTAAAGCGCGATTCAATGCGGTAACCTCGGCATCTAACAAAAGACCAGCGCAGGCGGTTTTTGCTTTGGTTAAAGCGCCATAAGTAGAAGCTTGCGCACGATGAGCGCAAGCAAAAGCATCCATCACATACACGTCGCCTAGATCAGCTAGCTGCTGGCTTAAAGTTTCATCGTTGCTGCTTTCGCCTAAACTAAAACGTATGTTTTCACATAAAGCAACCTCGCCTGGGCTTATGGCAAAACCATGATGCCAATCTTTTACCAAGGTGACGGGGCATTTTAAATAATGGCTTAGGCGTTCCGCTATAGGGGTTAGCGTATACGCTTCATCGTAGACGCCCTCTTGTGGACGGCCCAGATGCGAAATTAAAATAACCGCTGCGCCTTTAGCCAAGGCGTATTTAATGGTGGGTAAAGCGGCTAAGATACGCGCATCATTGCTAATTTGTCCGTCTTTCATCGGCACATTAAAATCTTCACGTATCACCACACGCTTGTTTTTAAGGCCTACGCTTTCTAAGCTCTTTAATTTAGGCATGATTCTTTCCTTATTTAGCATCCATCATGGCAAGGGAAGTATCCAACATACGACAACAAAATCCCCATTCGTTGTCATACCAAGCCAATACTTTAGCTTGTTTGCCATTGACACGGGTTTGCGTAGCATCGAAAATAGATGAAGCTGAAGTATGATTAAAATCAATAGAAACTAAAGGTTCATCGTTGTACCATAAAATACCCTTGAGCGGTCCTTTAAGCGCAGCGTCTTTTAGCACTGTATTGATTTCTTCTACGGTGGTGTTGCGCTTGGCATTGAAAGTGAGATCCACCAGCGATACGTTAAGAGTAGGTACGCGTATGGCTAAACCATCTAAACACCCTTTTAATTCCGGCAATACTAAACCAATGGCGGCCGCCGCCCCGGTTTTAGTGGGGATTAACGACGCCATGGCAGCGCGTGCACGGTGCAAGTCTTTATGTCCTGCATCCAACAGCGATTGGTCATTGGTCAGGGCATGAATAGTGGTCATTAAACCTTGTTCAATGCCGATGACATCGTGCAATGCTTTGACTACAGGCGCTAAGCAATTGGTAGTGCAAGAAGCATTGGAAACGAGTGTATCTGTTTTCTTTAAAACGGAATGATTAACGCCGTATACGATCGTTGCATCTGCATCCTTAGCCGGTGCTGAAATCAAGACCTTGCGCGCGCCAGCTGCTAAATGTTGTTCTGCCATGTTACGCTCGGTAAAATGACCGGTGCATTCATAAACTACATCAATGTTTAATTCTTTCCACGGTAATTCGCTGGCATTTCTATTTGCTAAACAAATAATCTTGTGATCATTGACGATGAGATGGTTGCTATCGGTGCTAACCTCTGCAGAAAAGCGACCATGCGTGGAATCGTAGCGCAACAAATGGGCGTTGGTTTCTAGAGGGCTGGTATCGTTGATAGCAACCACGACGATATCATTTTCTTTATTCATTTCGTAAATGGCGCGCAAGCAATTACGACCAATGCGGCCAAAGCCATTAATAGCGACACGTATAGACATTATAATTCCTCCGACAATAAAAGATTAATTTGGGTGATAATATTCTCTGTAGTAAATCCATAGTCTTTGAAGGCATCCGCTGCCGGTGCGGATACACCAAACTCATCTAATCCTAAGACGCGTCCTTTTAATCCTACATAACGATACCAAAACGCACTCGCACCTGCTTCTATGGCCAAGCGACGCAATACCTTGCGCGGTAACACACTTTCTTTGTATTCAGCCGATTGCGCTTCGAAGCGATCGACGCAGGGCATAGAAACGACGCGTACGCTCACCCCTTGCTGTTGCAAGATTTTAGCGGCATGGATAGCCAAAATAACTTCTGATCCCGTAGCGATTAAAATGACGGAAGGGAAAGCGGGGCTGTCGAAAATCACATAAGCGCCGCGTTCTACTTTTGCCAGGGTTTCAGGGCTACGCTCTAAGGCAGGTAAAGCTTGTCTGGATAAGAGCAAACTGGTAGGGCCGTCTAAACGTTGCAAGGCCATTTTCCACGCCACCGCGGTTTCAACTTCATCTGCAGGCCGCCAAGTGGACATATGCGGCGTAATGCGCAACATCGTTGCGTGCTCGACGGGTTGATGCGTAGGGCCGTCTTCGCCTAAGCCTAAAGAATCGTGCGTGTAGACGTAAATAACTTGCGCCCGCATCATGGCCGATAAGCGTACGGCATTACGGGCATAATCTAAGAACGTTAAAAAAGTGCCTACATAAGGGATAAAGCCGCCGTGTAGTGCAAGGCCATTGGCGATGGCACTCATGGCAAATTCACGCACGCCAAAATGGATGTAGTTGCCTTCGGGTTCTTCTGCCGTTAAGATGCGACTTCCTTCCCACCAAGTTAAGTTGGATTCTGTTAAGTCGGCAGAGCCGCCCATTAAACTAGGCCATAAAGGGCCATAGGCATTGAGCGCATTTAAAGATGCTTTACGAGTGGCGACTTTATTGGCCTTCTCTTGGCAAGATTGAATATAGGTATCGCTGTATGCAAGCCAAGCTTCATTCGGTTCTTTGCGATAGCGTTGTGCTAATTCTTTCGCTTCAACTGCAAATTCTTTTTCATACAAAGACCAAAGCGCTTGCCACTCTTTTTGCATGCGGTCACCTTGAGTGCGCGCATCCCAAGCGGCATAAATATCTTCCGGAATGACAAAAGGAGCATAACGCCAACGCAATTTTTCTCGTGCTAAGGCAATTTCTTCGGCACCTAGAGGTGCGCCGTGTGCTTTGGCCGTATTGGCTAAGCGGGGCGCGCCAAAACCGATCATGGTTTTGCAACAAATTAAAGTGGGTTTATTTTTTTCGGCTTGCGCTTCTTCGATGGCACGACGTATCGCTTCGGGATTATGGCCGTCCACATCGCGGATCACATGCCACTGATAGGCTTCAAAACGACGAGGCGTATCATCGCGAAACCAATTGTGCACGGGGCCATCGATGGAAATGCTGTTGTCATCCCACAACGCAATTAATTTACCTAAACCCAAGGAGCCTGCCAAGGAAGCAGCCTCGTGAGAGATGCCTTCCATCAAACAGCCATCGCCGAGAAAAACATAGGTATAATGGTCGATAAGGTTAAATCCCGGGCGATTGTAAATGCTGGCTAAATTCTTTTCTGCTAAGGCCATGCCGACGGCATTGGCTAAACCTTGGCCCAAAGGGCCAGTGGTTGTTTCCACACCTGGCGTTAAGCCATGTTCAGGGTGTCCAGGAGTTTTAGAATGCAATTGACGAAAGGCCTTTAGATCGTCCAGAGTGAGGTCATAGCCTGTTAAATGCAACAGAGCATATTGCAGCATCGAGCCATGGCCGTTGGACAGGATGAAACGATCCCGATTTAACCAATTGGGGTCGCTAGGGTTATGCTTTAAAAAGTCTTTCCACAATACAGTGGCGATATCGGCCATGCCCATGGGCATACCCGGGTGTCCAGATTGGGCTTTTTCCACGGCATCCATGCTAAGGGCACGGATGGCATTGGCCATTTCATCATAAGACATCATGAGGCAGAGTGCTCCGGTTACTTGCAGGCCGCTATTGTCCCTTATTTGGGGGTGAGATTCAAGGTTATTCCTTTTAGGGTCTGTTGATCAGTTTGTTGCAGCATTGAACGATTTTAGACTATTTTTAGACAGAACACTCCACTTTGAGACAACGCTGCGGGGAAATATCTCGCACTTCTAAAGTAAGTAAAACTAACATGGGCTATACTTGGATAAGCCGATCGTAAAACGGACAAAACATAGCAGGAACGCCTATGCCTCATGAAATTAGCCTGATCGCCACTATTGCTGCCAGCTTTGGTCTTGCCCTTATCTTGGGTTTTATCGCCGTGCGCTTGAGGATGCCACCGTTGGTGGGTTATTTGTGTGCGGGCATGCTGATAAGCCCAGCAACACCGGGTTTCGTAGGAGACGTTAACTCCGCAGTGCAGCTGGCAGAAATTGGAGTCATGTTCCTTATGTTCGGCGTGGGATTGCAATTTTCACTCGAAGACTTGATGGCAGTAAAGCGCATTGCTGTGCCAGGCGCTATTGTACAGATTATAGTAGCGGTGTTGCTCGGTATGGGAACAGCATCCTTGTGGGGATGGAATATAGGTGGTTCCCTTGTGTTTGGCCTCTGTCTTTCTGTGGCCAGTACAGTAGTGCTGCTCCGGGCATTAGAAGCGAAGAAAATGCTTAAGTCTGCCAATGGTCAAATTGCAGTAGGATGGTTGGTGGTTGAAGATTTGGTTATGGTCTTGGTACTTGTTTTGCTGCCGGTTTTAGCCGGTTTGCTTTTGGCGAACGGTGCTGCTACGACTTCAAGCATTGATATATGGGAAGCTGTGGGGCTTACATTGGCGAAAGTGGTTGCTTTCATGGCTTCGATGTTGGTTTTTGGGCGACGGATACTGCCCAAAGTGCTGTGGTATATAGAGCGTACCGGTTCACAAGAACTCTTTACCTTGAGCGTGGCGGCTATTGCAGTGGGGGTTGCCTTTGGCGGAGCAAGGTTATTTGGCATGTCATTTGCGTTAGGTGCTTTTTTTGCGGGGATGATGATGCGCGAGTCCGAATTCAGTCACCGTGCAGCTACTGAATCTTTACCCTTGCGGGATGCTTTTGGGGTACTGTTTTTTGTCTCCGTAGGAATGGTGTTTGAACCCAGTGTGGTTTGGACAGAACCTATAAAATTATCCGCAGTAGTCGCTATCATTATGGTGGGTAAGACCATTGCGGCAATTATTTTAGTTCTATTGTTCCGATATTCTCTCAACACGGCCTTAACCGTAGGTGCAAGCTTAGCACAGATTGGGGAATTTTCGTTTATCTTGGCAAGCTTAGGTGTTGCTCTAGGTCTCATGCCTCGGGAAGGCCAGAGCTTGGTATTGGCCGGGGCACTCATTTCCATCGCGGCCAATTCAGCGGTCTTTTTAGTTCTCGATTTTTTCAGACGCGGGATCCTCAGGCGATCCGCTTTTGCAAGGAAATTGGAGCAGCGTAAATGCCCTTAACACAACGGATAACGTTGTATTTGTTTTAATGTTTTCATGTCGCCTACATTAAACCATAAACCGCTGTAGTATTCCCCACTTACTAGGCCCTGCGTACAGGCGGGACGCCATACCTCTATCAAGGGAAAGGTTGTCTCTAACATAGCATCAAATAATTCCGGGCGTAAGACGCTGATACCTGCATAATTTAATTTATTGCAGCCATAAGTAGAAACTAAATCCCCTTGCAGTGAAAAATCACCCAGGGTAGCTGGAAGTCTGTCATTTAACACTAAATGCGCGAGTTTGCTGGGCGCTGATAATTGTTGCAGAGGATAATTACACCAGATGTCGGCACTGATAACAATGAAAGGATCGGCACCCAATAAGGGCAATGCTTTTTTAATGCCGCCGCCCGTTTCGAGCGGGGTGTCTTCAACAGAGTAAACCACTTCTAAGCCATAGCGCGTGCCATCGCCCACATGCGCTTGAATGAGATGGCCTAAATGACTCACGTTGATTACACAATAACGGACGCCTGCTTTGGCGAGGTGGAACAAATGATAGTCGATGAGGGCGGTATTATCCTGTACTTTTAACAGCGGCTTAGGTTGTGTTTTAGTTAAAGCACTTAAGCGTCTTCCGAAACCCGCTGCCAATAACATGGCTTTCATGGTAAATACACCTTTTCAAAAGTAGGCACTATCCGGCTTTGTAAAAAAGCATGAAAAGCTGCTAATTCCGTAGAGTGGGCACTGATGGTGGTTACATAATTTAAAGTCCGTGGAATATAGCTTAAAAAATTAGAATTGTTATCACGTAATAATTTACGGGCAAAAATGAAAATGGCTTTTAAATGGCGCTGTATGCCCATCCAGTCGAACCATTTTTGAAATTGAGCAAAATCGTGGTTGTGTAATAAACCGCTGCTTACGGCCTTTTGAAAATAATAGGCTAAGTGTTGCTGTAAGTGCGTAGGATTCAAAGTAACGTAACAATCCCGTAACAGGGAAACCAAATCATAGGTAATAGGGCCTAAAACAGCATCCTGGAAATCTAAGATGCCAATTTTATTGTCAGCGAGTACCATTAAATTGCGCGAATGATAATCGCGGTGGGTAAAATAATAAGGTTGGCTTTCAGCCATATGGATTAATTGCAAGAAGGTATGATCTAATAATTTTTGTTCTGTAGAACTTAAAGACAATCGCAAATACCCTTGCAAAAACCATTGGGTAAAAAAAGACAACTCTTTAGCCATAAATGCAGCATCAAAAGAAGGAAGCGCGCGGGGTGATTTTTGTTGTTGCAGAATAAATAAATCGTTAATAGCATTTTGATAGAGCAGATGGCTGTTGGGGCGCAAAGCTTCATGCCATAACCAGGTATCGCCTAAATCGTTCATTAAGATAAAGCCTAGGGCTAAATCTACGTGATACAACTGCGGCACATTTAAGGACAACGCCGCCAAATGCTGTTGTATGTTTACAAAAGAATGGCTGTCTTCTAAAGCGGGCGGTGCGTCCATTGCTACCCACAATTGGTTATTATGTGCTATGCGAAAATAACGGCGAAAACTTGCGTCACCAGCAAGAGGAGTGATGTGAAACTGTGTCGTTTTTAAGCAATGGCCCAGCCAAGTTTTTAAGGCTTCTAGGCGAGTGTCGTTGGATAAGATGGATGTATTCATGGTTTGAATCGCTGAGTTACACGAAGGTGCATTATGTCTAATAAATGTGGAGATGACAAGTGTGTAGCCATGAGAAAATGGTGGAGAGTAGCGGGAGTTCAGTGTAAAATTAAGTTCTTATGCTTTTCGGACTAGCATTATATTTTCTGGAGGCAGTGTCATTACTCCCTGGATTGCGTGTGCTGTTCGCGGGCGCGCACTGACTCGCAATAGGGCGTGAGTAGTTATCTCTTTTCCATTATTCAATATTTTCCTGGATAGTTTCGCACAACCCGCTGTGCTCACTGGCTGGCAATAACGGGTATGGGTATTGCGTTGCTTTTGAACCCTCCTTCATAGCGGACTAGTCATTCTATTTCCTTAAGGTAATGCCATTACGGCTTTATCCTCGTGGGGTCCCCCACAATTGCGCTGTTTTAAATAGTTGCGTATTATCAGTATTTTAGTGGCGGGGCATGGGCGTGACATTTTTTGCACAAAATAAACGAATAGGGTGTGGCTTAAAGGGGCTGCTGCGTTGCGGCTTGCCCATTACCCTTATTTTTTGTACAAGTGCGCTGGGAGCGGCAGAAACTGCGGCTACGGCTCCAGCCAAAACTGAAACCAAAATGGATACAGCCGCGCCGGATAAAAACGACTACTCGCATTTAAATTGGTCACAAATGACACCGCTTGAAGTGGCATCCCAATTGGGTTTTGTGGACGATACGAGCTCTAATCAAGTGTGTAGGGGATACTATGTAGAACCCTCTTTTACCAACATAGATGCCGCGTTGCAGGCCAATCAAGTTCCCATCAATGCCAGTGCCGATGAAAGTGAATTGTCCTTAACGGGAGTTTCCGTGTTAAAGGGAAATGTGATCTTAGAGCAACCGAATCAAATGGTGGGTAGCGACCTTTTATACATTTATCGCGATGCGGACAGTGGCCAGGTAGAGAATATACAAGCTTATGGTCATGTATTCCTCCGGCGCCCGGGCGAATTGGTCATAGGCGATAGCGGCACTTTTAATTTAGGCGATAAAACCGGTCAAATGGAACAAGCTGTTTATAGACGCAGTTTAATTAATACATCTGCTAACATTACGGCTATAGACGATAACCAATCTAAAGTTACGGGGGTGAACGCTTGGGGCAAGGCGGCGCAATTTAGCCAAACTAAAGATGGCCTTATTGTTATCAATCAGGGCACCTACACCACTTGCCCGCCTTTAGAGCGGGTTTGGTCGGTGAAGGCTAGCCGCATCACGCTGGATCATGATACGGGCACAGGTACGGCAAAGAATGCGCGTCTTTATTACAAAGAAATGCCCATATTTTATATTCCCTACATGAGTTTTCCCATCGACGCGCGTCGTAAATCGGGATTTTTAATGCCGAATGCGGGTTATTCATCACAAAGTGGTTATGATGTTGCTGTTCCCTATTATCTTAATCTCGCCCCTAATTATGATATGACTTTTATGCCGGAATATATGTCGGCCCGTGGTGTTAATTTAAATGATGATTTTCGCTATTTAAACTCTAATGGCGGTGGCGATTTTCATGGCGCATTTTTGCCTGGGGATAGGGCTTTTTCTCAATTTCAAAGCGATGAGGCGGCGATCTATGATAATGGTGCGGCTACGGATACACCGGCTACCTATAATCGTCTAGAAGATGCTAGCGATAATCGTTATTTTGTGTCCTGGAAAGACGATCGCCAATATGACCCGCATTGGAGTTCCAATATATATGTGAATCGTGTCAGTGACGATTATTATTTCCAGGACTTCAACAGCGATCCCGCACAGACCAGCGATTATCAAATTCATAATATAGGCGATGTGGCTTATAATAGTGATCATTGGTATTTTAAAACTATGATGGAAGGGTATCAAACTTTACACCCTGTCAATCAAGCACCGGTAGCGAATTCTTATGAAAAGCTGCCTGAGGTTATTTTAAATGCTAATTATCCACAAGCGGTAGGCGATGTAGATGTAGGAGTGAATAATCAGTTTGATTATTTTACCGAAAGGAAAACCCCAGGCGCAACCATATCTCCCCCAGATGGTTCGCGCGCGATTACGATGCCCCAATTGACTTTACCTTTATATTTTGGTGCGGGATATTTAAAACCTAATGTGCAATTGTCGGCAGCACAATATAGTCTAAGCAATCAAGTGCCCGGTGAAGACTCCACCATCAGTCGTACCTTACCTATTTATGATGTGGATGGAGGATTGTTCTTTGATAAAGAAGGCTCTTGGTTTGGCCATGCCTATCAACAAACTTTAGAGCCGCGCCTTTTTTATCTGTATGTGCCCTATCGTAATCAAGACGATATTCCTTTATTCGATACCACGGTGGAACCCTTTACTTACGATCAACTGTTTCGTACCAATCGCTTTACCGGCTACGATCGTATAGGGGATACCAATCAAATAAGCTATTCCTTAACTTCCCGTATACTGGATGCTGACTCGGGAGTAGAAAAAATGCATGTGAGTGTGGGTGAAATCTATTATTTTGAAAATAGACGGGTTAATATCGATCCTCTTACACTGGATGTGGTGACACTGTATAACAGCGTGCCGCCAGACAATACCGTCTCGCCCATTGCCAGTGAGGCCAGCTATCGTGTAACCCAAGACTGGAGTTTTAACGGTAACTTAGCGTGGAATCCACAAAGTGGGAGTGAAGAAAGTGCAACGAATTCGCAAACTGGGGAAACGGATATAGTGCAAATCCCGCGTGGCTTTAATAACGGAGGCTTGGCGCTACAATATAAACGCGATAATAATCATATTTTTAATATAGGCTATAGTTTTTTACGCGGTGGCGATCAGCTCGTAGACAGTAATGGGCAGTTGCTCGCTCAGCCAGGCAGTTCCGAAAATAATTTAAATCAAACCGATGTTTCTGCCGTGTGGCCATTATCTCCGCAATGGAAAACATTTAGCCGTTGGAATTATAACGTCAGCCAAGGGCATAACCAGAACGTAATGGGTGGGCTAGAATACGATACGTGTTGCTGGGCGCTACGTTTGGTAGGTGCGCATGCTTTTAATTATTTAGATGCGGAGGATCAAGATAATCCGCGCTATAATAATATGATTTATTTGCAAGTGGCTTTAATAGGCTTGGGGAATGTCAGTACCAGTAATGCGGCGGGGCTATTGCGCGATAGTATCGTAGGTTATACAGATACTTTTGGCGCACCTTTATCTACACTGAGAGAGGCGGAGGCGTAGATCCGTTTATAGCCCACCGGGCCCTTTCGGCCGTAGATGGGGATTCGCTTGAAAATTCGTAGACACTAACTCATTCTGTGGGCTGAGAGGGGCTTGTCGTGGTAGAGTTTTCAGCAAGGCGGTGGGATCAAATACGGTCTCACCCGCGCGTGTAGTCCCTAAGCTAGTCGCCATCAAAGCATTAAACTGTTCAGGAAAAGCTTGGCTGAAGATTGCCAGTATGCCCGAAGAAATGGCTAAACCGCTAGCCACCATACGCATATAAGAACTCAATACGCTCATGGCGCCTATACTGCCTAAGAGCACGTTGAACAACATATCAGCGGAAATAGAATTAGGAACCCCCGTGAGATTGACATAAATGCGGCCGGGTTTACCTTCGCTGTCTGGTAGAGCGATAAGTAGTTTTTTGGGATTATCTTGTATCTCTTGTTGTTGTTCTGGGCTTAAATCGTTAATATTATCTATATTTGTCAACTCAACGACGAGTTCTTCATGATGCTCTTGGTCTAACAGTTCTCGTTGTTCATGCAAGAGAAAATCTTCTAAAGATTCAATTAAGTCTTGGTGCTGTTCTAGCAGTATGTTTTCAGTGGGTAGAATGAGTCCTGCAAACGGGCCTGCGCGACCATTGTCGCCTGTAAGAATGGCTGACCATAATTCATAAACGTATTTATCACTGGCGATCCATTCTAAGCCTTCTTTAGGCAGCAGTTTTTCGGCAACGACTAAAGTATCTAAGTGAGCAATCGCGTCACGCGTTTCTTGTTCGAAAGAATAGCGATAATGGCTGGCATCATACTGCGTCATGGGACCTGTTTTAGGTTGCCACCTTTGTTTGAATTCCCCATGCGCATCGCACAGTGAAACCCAGTAAGTCGCATAAATTTCGCCTACCCCTAAAAAGAGCGCGGCGGTATATAAGGCATAAGACCATAAAGCGATATTAGCAGGAACTTTGTCTCTAGCATAACTTTTGATCGGCGTTTGTTCACGGTATAAGCGTATCGTTTGGAACGCACGCAATAGTCCCAATAGCAACGTACCGCCGACATGATTGAAATGAAAATTACGTCTAGAAGGTAATTGTTGCACAAATTCGGCAAAACTTTCTAAAGATTTCAAATACAGCTCTTGATATTGGGTATCGGTGGTGTAAACTATTTGTTGTAGTTGCGGTAAAACATGCGTGATCTTGGGGTTTTGTAATAAACGTTTACTGGATTGTATAGGCAATAACATGGGTAAATGAATACGATAAGGCTTGGGGCTGAATAATTTCTTATTCGGAATACTGGTGGAGGATGCTGCTTTCTTAAACATAGTTGTACTCATTGAAAGTCCATTTCTTTAGGGGGTAAAAAACTTGCTGAGGCACAATGGGCAATTGTAATTCAAAATAGCTTCTAGTGCAAGCTGTTATCATAAGCTTTTGAAAAAAAAAAGATTTCATGCAGCAAAATCCAATTGTCGCCAAGCTTCATACACGGCGATAGCCACGGTATTGGCTAAGTTAAGGCTACGGCTAGACGCTTGCATGGGAATGCGAAGGATGTGTTGTGGGGTTAAGGTTGTTAAAATATCCATCGGTAAGCCGCTGGTTTCCGGACCAAATAATAAAAAATCATTTTTCTGATAGTGAATATCCGTATATCTATTTTGACCTTTGGTTGAAAAAGCAAAAAGACGTATTGCGGTGTGTTCTGTTAGAAAATGTGGCCAATTTTCATAATGACGAATGGTGGCATATTCATGGTAATCCAAACCGGCGCGTTTGAGTGTTTTATCGCTGAGCTCAAAGCCTAGCGGTTTAATTAAATGTAAGCCGCAGCCCGTATTGGCGCATAGGCGTATGATGTTACCGGTATTGGGTGGAATCTCCGGCTGAAACAGGACGATATTCATAACGATTTACGCCTTAGCTGCCCATTTCGGCGAGCTCATTTTGCGCTAGAGATTGTTTCACCGGATCCTGACTTTGCTGGCGGAATGACACCGGTGGAGGTGGGGTTGCGCTGTTGTTTTCTGGAGTAACGGCCGAGGTTGTATTCGTGGTATTGTTTTTACTGGTCGCATTATTCTTTGTTGCATTGAGGGGGGGAGCGCCGCCGTTTTGTTGTTCCAATGCCTGCGACAGATCATCCCCATTTAAAGGATCTTCATCGGTATTGGCTTGGCCCGTAGGGCCGACATCGCGACCCGTATACCGTTTAATGAGGCTAGCGCGTTTCTGTAGGTACGCATTGCGGATGAAGGCGTACTGATCGAGCGAAGCTTGTTGTACCACATCATCAGATGAGAGCAAGCTCGCACGTAAGTTAACAATATCTATGACAAAGAAGATGTTGCGCCACTCAGCGTATTCTCCTGCATAGCCCCATAGGCTCATATACTCATAATTTGGCCATAAAGCCAACGCATCGCGTATAGAGCTAGGCCCAATAAGCGGCAACACCAAGTAAGGTGAGGTGGTAACGCCATATTGCGCCAGCGTAATGCCGAAATCGTTGTAATGTTTGGTTAGCCCCATACTAGAGGCCGGATCAAATAAGCCTAATAGCCCTATCGTGGTATTGACGGCAAAACGGCCTAAGGCTGTAGCGCTCAATTTGAGATTGCCTTGTAGAGTATCGTTAAAGAAAGTGGGGACTTCACCTATGTTGCTAAAAAAGTTGGTCACGCGATCGCGTGCGACTTGCGGCGTCACAAAGGTATAGGCCTGGGCCGCTGGTTTTAAGGCATATTTGTCTAATTTTTGGTTAAAACTATAAGTGGCGCGGTTCATGCCCTGCAAGGGATCGGAGGGATCAGGGGCATATGGTTTGCTAGAACAGGCTGTGAGCAAAACAGCTGTAGTACATAGAGTCGTTTTACAGAAGACTTTTTTAGAAAATATCATACTATTCTATCCAATTTATTACCGCAGGCGCACAAATTTGAGAATGATAAGATTAGCACAAATAAAAAAAATATAATAATGGTGCAAATAGAACAATAATTAATCAATCTGTAGCTGCGTATCGCCAACGTTTGAAGTTGAGTGAGGAGAACAGCATTCTTGCTTACGGCGAGTTTTTTTCTCCTATCTTGAAATGGAATGAGCCTATAGTGAAAGGGCGCTTGTTTTTGAAAGGGCTTTTAGTCATACTGCTGCTTATGGTTTTCAATTAACGGTAGGAAATATGCAGTCTATTTTGCCACAACACACCTTATCGCGTTTAGCGGGACGATTGGTTGAATGTAAACAACCCGCAGTTAAATTATCATTGATGAAATTATTTTTAAAATGTTATGACGTTAATTTGGCTGAAGCTGAATCAACTGATCTAAACAGTTACCCTAATTTTCAAAGTTTATTTACGCGACAACTACGTGCGGATGCTCGCCCTATTGCTAGGGGAGATAAAATTTTAGTGAGTCCTGTAGACGGTTGTATCAGCGAGCTTGGGGCGATTAAAGGTCAACAAATTTTGCAGGTAAAAGGACGTTATTATGACGTGGCTGATTTATTGGCTTTGGACCCAAAGCAAGAAAATCCATTTGAGAACGGCCATTTTATGACTATTTATTTAGCGCCCAAAGATTATCATCGCGTGCATATGCCTTGCGATGGACTTTTGACTAAAGCCGTTTATGTGCCGGGACGTTTATTTTCTGTCAATGAAAAGAGTGTGTTGCGTATACCCCGATTATTTGCGCGCAATGAGCGCTTAATTTGTTATTTTGATTCCCCTAGAGGGCCTTTCGCTGTTATTTTTGTGGCTGCTCTATTGGTGGCTGGGATACATACCCAATTCGCTGGACGTATTACGCCTCAGGCTGCCAAAGAGATTGTTAGCACGGATTACGCTTCGCTGCCTTTTGCTAAGGGTGCTGAGTTGGGTTATTTCTGTTACGGTTCAACGGTGATTTTATTATTTCCTAAACAAAGAGCCCAGTTTTTGCCACAATTAGCCGCGGGACAAAGTGTGCGTATGGGGGCATGCATAGGAGAGTTGGAGTAGGCTATTTAAACATGCGGGTTATCCTTAAAACTATTGTTATTTTCACCATAATATTAATGCCTATAGCCGTATTTGCAGCTCTGCAAATGAATATTATTCCGCCTTATACGGTTGCTGTATATGATGCAACCATTCAAAAACTATATGCAAACCAGCCCAAAAACAAAAGACTTGAGTATTTTAGCGCCGCTTTTCTGGGAGAGCCTTATTTGAATGGGGCATTGGGTGAGGGAGTTGAGGGTGAATTTGATCAAAGCCCTTTATATCGGTCCGATGCATTTGATTGTATGACCTACGTCAGCACAGTGCTGGCGTTACTCCATGCCCATAACGCACAAGAATTTAAGGAAATGATAAAAAAAATAAATTACCAAAGTGGCTTCGTTTCTTATCAAAATCGCAATCATTTTACGAGTATTGATTGGAATCCCAATAATGAGAAGCAGGGGTTCATTAAAGATATTACGATGGGCCTTCATGATCAAAATAACCAATCCGTGGCGCAAATAAATAGCACTTATATTAATAAAAAAGCTTGGTATGCTCAAAAAACCTTAGCCAGTATTAAGCTCTTATCACCGATTACGCCGGAAAAACAGCAGCAATTACTGCTGCGATTGCAAGGATTAAGCAGAGAGATGTCTAATCAATACAGTCACTTGGCCTATGTGCCATTGACGGTTTTATTTAATAAACAAGGGCAGCCTAATGTATTTGTTTTTGATCAAATTCCTTCAGGCAGTATTATTGAGATCGTACGTTCTAATTGGAAAAAAGATGGTACAGATCTGGATGTATCACATTTGGGTTTTGCTTTACGCACCAAAGATGGTTTAGTGTATCGAGAAGCGTCTTCAATCGAAAACAAAGTGATAGATATACCGCTTGCAGAGTATTTGCGGGGATACTTAAATACGCCAACAGTTGAAGGGATTAATATACAGTTGGTTTTGTAGAAAAACAATGGTGTCCTAATAGCAAAAAAATATCTTCCATACTATCAATACGTATTAAAAAGTTGTCTATATTCTTTCCGAATAGAACCTGGTAATTTCTTGTTATGCTGATCGTAATATCAATCAAGTATCTAATTTCTTCGCTCTTCAACTCATAGGCCATTTGTGTTGAAGGATCGATTACTGTGTGGAACTTAGCATACTCTATAGAGTTATGAAAGTATTTTTTGTTGCGTAGTTTATTTAAAATCTCAACCATTTTATTATTAGTGCTCAAACTCAAACTGCTGAGGTCTGCTTTAATTAGACTTTTATAATGTGTGGGATCTGCTTTGAAAAAAATCTCTGGCTGTTTCTGTAGTTCTTTCAAAAAATTAATAATAGTTAAAGTATCTTTCCTTTTATCATAAAGCCGCATCAAGCATCCAGAAAATGAGTTTTTACAGCCTTTAAGCATATCTTGAACGAAAAATGTTTTTGGAGTATATTTCTCTTTGTTTGAATCAAGCAAATCGCAAAACCTAGTAAAATAGATGTAATAATTATATGCGGCTGCAACATCGCCGAGCAGTACGGAATACATATTACCTATCATCCAATATATTTCCAATATTCTTATTATGATTTCTAGTCAAAAAACTTCTATAGCCAATCATTATGCTGCGGCGTGGCCATCCGCTTGTTTTAATACGTTGCATATGTACTTATTGATGCTCATTTTTTCTTTTAAAGCTAAAATAGCGACTTTCTCATGTAGTTCATGCCCTAAGCGAACATTTAGGGAGCCCTTGAATGGAGATTCTGGCTCCATTTTTTCTTGTTTACATAAATCTAGATAATCGTCCACCGCTTCTTCAAACGCTTTTTTAATGCCCACGGCGTCTTTAGCTTCGTAAGAAACTAATGCTTTAATGAACTCTAATTTACCGTAAAAAATAGGCTCATCTACATCATAATGAACTGAGCCATAATAGCCTTTGTACTTTAACATATCATTCATTATAACAGCCCCCTATTTCTCAACGCCTCTAATATCTGCTTTAATTGATAAGCCTTTAGTTCTGGTTTTGGATGCGGTTTGTGCAAACAAATGGGTTCAAGTTTTACATGTATAAACTTAACGCGTGAACCACTTGTTTTGCCCGCAGTTGTTTCCCTATAACCACAATCACTGAGTAACTTTTTTAATTCATCCCATGAAAAATCTTTAGGCATAGACAAAAATCGGGTTTGCAGTTTCTCAAGTTTTGTCATTGCAATATCTCTTTATTATAATTTAGTTTAGGGTATTTAGCAACTATTTTTAGTTGCTAAATGGGGGTTATTAAGGGCTGTGGCCGATAAACTCAATGGCTACAGGCCCTATTGCTTGTACCACCTGTTGGTTGTCGTCCATATAACTTATTTGCATATATATAACATTCTTTTGTTTATAAATCAATCTCGATCAGTTTCTAGACAAATGGGGCTAAAATCAAAAGAAAGCCGCAATAAACCGTTCGCACTATTGCATTTAGGTGTAAGAACACCTAGAATGTGCAACCTTGGGCTGTTCTTTAAAGAGCAGCGAAACGATAATTTTTTAGGAGAGTAATCTTACATGCCTAGTGTTATTGCTAAGCCACACGAGAATCCAGACGGTCTGTTAAGACGGTTTAAACGCGCTTGCGAAAAAGCCGGTATATTAACAGAGGTCAAGCGCCGTGCCCGCTACGAAAAGCCGACTAAAGTCCGTGCTCAGGAAAAGGCTGCTGCGGTTAAGCGCCACTTAAAGAAATTGGCTAAAGAAGCGCCAACTCCTTCGCGTGGTACTTTTGCAAAAAAGAAAAAAGTCATTAAGCGTTAAACTATGTCATTGAAAACACGGCTGCAAGAAGACTTAAAGACGGCTATGCGTGCCCAAGATAAGGCCACAGTCGGTGCTATGCGTCTAATGATGTCCGCTATTAAGCAAAAAGAAGTCGATGAGCGCATTGAATTAGATGATGAAGCCATTATTGTTTTGTTCGATAAATTGGTGAAGCAGCGCCGCGAGTCGATTGAGCAATTTCAAACCGCGGGCCGTGAGGATTTGGCTGCAAAAGAAGCTTTCGAACTAGACTTATTGCGCCGTTATATGCCGGAGCCATTGTCTGCTGCTGAAATAGCACGAATGATAGATGAGCAAGTGGCGGCAGTAGGGGCCACATCCATGAAAGATATGGGTCTGGTGATGGCTGCGTTGAAGCCTTTGCTGCAAGGTCGTGCTGATATGTCTGCAGTGAGCCGATTGATTAAAGAAAAACTACAGTAAACCGCTAGAATGTTGGTCAGAGGGTAGACCCCTGTGCCTGCCCAACTAGGGCAACCACAGGGGGTTGCCCCTACGAAAAATACCGGAAGCTGACATTATGTCCAATCGGATTGCAGAATCTTTTATCCAAGATTTAGTCTTACGGTCTGATATTGTGCAATTGATCGATGGCTACGTGCCGTTGAAAAAAGCAGGGCGTAATTTTGTTGCTTGTTGTCCTTTTCATACTGAAAAAACCCCTTCTTTTTCTGTTAATAGCCAAAAACAGTTCTATCATTGCTTTGGTTGTGGTGCCAGTGGCAATGTCATTTCTTTTTTGATGGAATATGCCCATAAAAATTTTGTCGAAGCGGTAGAAATGTTGGCCGCGCGGTTGGGTTTGAGCATTCCTCAAGGGGAATACAATGCCAAACAAGCTAAACACACCTCTTTGTACGATGTTTTGCGTGCCGCCATGGATTTTTTTAGGCACGAATTGGAACAAGATCCCAAAGCCCGGGACTATTTACAGCAGCGCGGAATTGATGCACAAACGGCACAACGCTTTGCACTCGGTGCGGCAGCCGATCAATGGGATCGCTTATACAATCATCTGATAAATAAAAAGTTCTCAGCGGAGTCCATTGCGGCGGTGGGCTTGAGCGTGCGCTCTGAACGCAGTGGCCGTGAGTACGATCGTTTCCGTGGGCGTGTGATGTTTCCAATCCGCGATCGTCGCGGTCGTCCTTTAGGTTTTGGAGGGCGTAGTATGGATGCGGATACGCAACCTAAGTATCTTAATTCCCCCGAAACCCCGGTATTCCACAAAGGGGATGAGTTGTATGGTTTATATGAAGCTGAGCAGGTCACGCGGACCTTAGAACATTTAATTATTGTGGAAGGATACATGGATGTAATCGCTTTGTCTCAACATGGTATTGTTAATGTGGTAGCCACTCTAGGCACGGCGACTACCCCCTCACATATGCAAAGAGTATTTCGTTTAACCAATCGTATTATTTTTTGCTTTGACGGCGATAGCGCGGGTCAAAAAGCAGCCTGGCGCGCATTAGAAGCAGCGCTACCGGTAGTCAGTGATGGTCGTGAGGCGCGGTTTATTTTCTTACCGCCAGATGAAGACCCCGACAGTTTAGTTCGTAAACAGGGCAAAGAAGCTTTTAATGCCTATTTAGATGGAGCAATGCCCCTATCGGACTTCTTTTACACTCAGTTGAGTCAAAATTTGAGCTTAGAGACGCCTGATGGCCGTGCTAGGCTGGCCAGTTTGGCTACTCCTTTGCTAGAAAAGATACCCCCCGGTGTTTTTCGTACCTTAATGTTAGATGAATTGGCTAAAAAAACACGTTTAAGTCTTAATTCAGTGCAGAAGATAGTGCCAGCGAATCCGGAGTTGCCTTTGCCTAATAGAGCAGGGGGAATGTCGTCCACTGCACGTAAAACACCCGTACGCTTGGGCCTTGCTTTGTTAATACAATATCCTCATTTAGTGCAATACGTTGAAAATAAAAACATTTTTAAAGAAGTAGTGGTAGCAGGTATAGACCTATTCGCCGCAGTAGTGGATTATTTACAAACACATGCTAAACAAACAACAGCTAGTTTGTTAGAACATTGGCGCGATCGTACAGAAGGCCGCTACTTAGAGCGCTTGGCCGCTGAAGAACTGATGACACCAGAATCAGGTGTGCAAGCCGAGTTCAAAGGTATCTTGTTGTATTTACAGAAGCTGGCAATAGAACAAAACGTGGAGATGCTGTGGCAGAAAGCAAGCAGCGTAGGCTTAAGTGACGACGAGAAGAACCAACTGCAATTATTAATCCAGCAGCAAAAAAATAATGAATAAATTTTTAAAGACAAAGGTGAAGCAGATCAAGCAGTTACAAAATTCCATTTTTAAAAGCATACAAAAACCCCTTTATTTTCCTTGACAAAAGTTAAATATGTATTACATTTTATAAAGTTTACTACGCATGGATGATGTGGTGTTTGAGCTATACTGTTATTAGGCGGAACTCAAAACAAGTAGCAAAAAGTTCGTTAGTAACGAACGACACTCATAGCAGTTGATTTTTAGGCGCGGCCTAGCCCTCGAGTACCAGGAGTGTAATACTCTACATGACTGGGGCGAAACGGGCGTAGGCAACAAAGCCTACCAATCAAATGCGAAGAGTGTGTCTGCTCCGATAATGGACTTCGGGGGAGTTATAAGGGGTTTACCCGTGACAGTGAATGTGCACGAGGTAAAGTACAGGCGTAAAGCCCAAACCATACTCATAGCAATTGATTTTTAGGCGCGTTGTTTAGCTCTAGCGCAAAAATGGGATTTAAATATACTCACTTTTGCGGGGCTTAAGCAATAACCTAACTACAAACGTGTAGAGTATAAACCAACGTGGATAAACATATGACAGATACAAATAAATTCGTTGCGCCCCCTGTGCTCGATTTTCCTAACCAGGAAGAAAAACAAAAATCACAGTTAAAGTTACTGATAGACAAAGGTCGTGAGCAAGGTTATCTAACTGAGCCAGAAATTTGTGACTTATTGCCACCAGAATTTACCGATCTGGAGCCTTTATTGGCCTTGTTTGCCGAATTTGGCATCCAAGTGATGGATAGGGCACCGACTGCGGATGAAACCTTACTCATGACAGAAGGGGCGGTCGTAGTAGCGGATGATGACGGTTCGGTCGATGAAGTAACTGAACAATTTTCTAGCTTCCATATTGCCGAAACGGCGCGGATCTCTGACCCAGTGCGCATGTACATGCGTGAGATGGGAAATGTAGAATTATTGACCCGACAAGGGGAAATTGCCATAGCACGCCGTATTGAAGACGGTTTGCGTATGGTATTAGCCGTATTGGCGGAAAATCCTGAAGTGGTTAAATTCTTAGTAGACGAATATCACAATATAGAACAAAGCGACCATGTTAATTTTAGCGACTTATTAACCGGCTTTTCTGATTTAGAAGCGAGTGAAGTTGCAGCTGCCGAGTTGGTGGTAGAAGAAGCGCCCGTAGTGGTCGAGGCCACGGTGGACGTTGTTGCGGATGTAGCAGTAGTAGAAGAGGAAGAAGAGGACGGTGGTAGCAGTAGCTTCTCTGAAGACACTGGCCCTGATGTGGCTATTGTGCGTGAACGTTTCGCTAAAATTGAAAAGCTGTGTCGCTCGGCTCTAGACGCAACCAAAAAATATGGCAAAAAGCATAAAACTACGCAAAAATGGCGTCGTGCTTTGTCTGATGAAGTGATTAACTTAAAATTAGCACCTAAGCAATTTGAGAAAATAAGCCAAGCTTTACGGGCATTGTTGCAAGATGTACGGATTCAAGAACGTTTTATCTTAGATGTTTGCGTAAATAAGGCCCGTATGTCCAAAGAGGTTTTCTTAAAATCTTTTCCTACCAATGAAACTAATTTAGAATGGGTAGATGAGCTGATTGCGAATGGAGAGCCGTTTTCTGCCCGTTTAAAATTCTATAGCCGTGAAATCATACGGGCACAAAAGAATTTATTGGTTTTAGAAGAAAGCATGAGCTTAAAAATACAAGACATTAAGGAAATCAATCGCCGCATGTCCATCGGTGAGGCGCAGGCTAGACGCGCTAAGCGAGAAATGATTGAAGCTAACCTACGTTTGGTGATTTCAATCGCTAAAAAATACACCAATCGAGGCTTACAATTTTTAGACCTTATTCAAGAAGGCAATATAGGTTTAATGAAAGCCGTAGATAAGTTTGAATATCGCCGTGGGTATAAGTTTTCAACCTATGCTACCTGGTGGATACGCCAAGCGATTACGCGTGCCATTGCCGATCAAGCGCGTACTATTCGTATACCGGTGCATATGATTGAGACTATTAATAAGCTCCATCGTGTGGGTAGACAAATCTTGCAAGAAACCGGTTTGGAGGCGACACCAGAAGAATTGAGTGAACGCTTGCAGATGCCCGTAGATAAAGTGCGCAAGGTGTTGAGAATTGCTAAAGAGCCGATCTCATTAGAAACCCCTATAGGGGATGAAGATGCCGATTCAAGCTTAGGCGATTTCATTGAAGACTCAATGACCATGTCTCCTGTAGACAGCGCTACCAATGAAGGTTTACGTGAGGCAGTGCAAGCCGTGTTGAGCGGTTTAACGTCTAGAGAGGCTAAGGTACTGCGCATGCGTTTTGGTATTGATATGAACACCGATCATACTTTAGAAGAAGTAGGCAAGCAGTTTGATGTGACGCGTGAACGTATCCGTCAGATTGAAGCTAAAGCCTTACGTAAGTTGCGTCATCCTATGCGTTCAGACAATTTACGCAGTTTCTTGGAAGAAGACGCGGTCGCTGAATAGATTCCGTAAGGGCGGCTCTCTGTGACCGCCCTTTTTCAATCAACCTGTAAATTTTCGAGAATGCGCGTTTCCAGGGGCTGGCCCCAGTGCCTGCCCTTTTTCACCTATATAGTGTATACTTCACTCTTTTAATTATCCTATATTAGCGGCTATGTTATGATTTCATTACAACAACTCAGTATGTCATTTGGCGAGAAGTTACTGTTTTACGAGGTAAATCTCTACTTAGACGCGCAAAAACATTATGCCGTGGTCGGTGCCAATGGCACGGGCAAGTCAACCTTATTCAAACTCATTAGCGGTGAAGAAACCCCTATTTCGGGCAGTACTTCTATTCCCAAAGAGGTTTCTGTAGGCTGGTTGAAGCAAGATCAGTTTCGTTACGAGAATACGCCTATTACCGATATTGTGTTACAAGGTAAACCTAAATTATGGCAAGCTTTGGAAGAAAAAGAAAAATTACTGGCTTCTCTAGATTGGAATGACGCTTTGGTGAATAAGTTAAGCCGCCTAGAGGATACCATCTCCCATTTGAATGGCTATGCGGCTTATGCCATGGCAGAAAAATTATTGATAGGCTTGGGTATCGAAAGCCAGTACCATCAGAAGCCATTGAGTGCCTTATCCGGGGGGTATAAGCTCAGAGTATTGTTGGCGCAAACTTTGTTTCAGGAGCCCGATCTCTTGTTATTAGATGAGCCCACTAATCACTTGGATTTAATATCCATTAACTGGTTGGAGAAATATCTGAATAATGAATTTAAGGGCTTAGTATTGGTTATTTCGCACGATGTGCGTTTCATCAATCGCTTGGCGGATTACATTTTAGATATAGATTATGGGGAAATCAATCAATATAGTGGTCAATACGATAAATTCTTGTCAGAAAAAAAATTGATAGAAGAGCAACGATTGCAGGCTAAAAAAAGCGTAGAGCAAAAAATAGCGGCTATGCAGCAGTTTGTAGATAAGTTCAAGAGTAAAGCTTCTAAAGCCAAACAAGCGCAATCCCGTATTAAAATGATTGAAAAACTAGAAATCCCCGATATCAAACACTCTTCGCGTGCTTATCCTTCTTTTCAGTTTAAACCTAAACGGGCTTCAGGAAAGGTGGTATTGCAAGTCAAAGGATTGGGTAAATCTTATCAAGACAAAAAGCTATTCGATAGACTCAGTTTTAATGTGGCTAGGGGTGAAAAAATCGCCATAGTCGGTGAAAATGGCGTCGGCAAATCGACGTTGATCAAAATCTTGCAACACCTTATACCGCAAGACAGCGGTCAATGCGACTGGGGCTACGAAACCCATATCAGCTATTTCTCGCAAGATCACCACGAATTGTTGAATGAATCCATGCGAGTATTAGATTGGTTAACGCAGCAAGTTAGTACAGTCACGGAACAGCAAGTGCGTAAGGTGTTAGGGCAAGTGTTATTCCCTAAAGATGATGTGGAAAAAGATATTTTGACGTTAAGCGGGGGGGAAGCCGCACGCTTATTATTGGCTAAGATCATGTTAGAACATGCCAATATCTTGATTTTAGATGAACCCACCAATCACTTGGATATTGAAGCCAAAACCGCCTTAGCCAATGCATTACACCATTTTAGCGGCACTGTTATTTTAGTAAGCCACGACCGCGATTTTATGGCGCAGATCGTAAATCGCGTGTTATCGCTTTCACACAGTAAAGGCTTACATGATTTCAGAGGTTCTTTTGTAGATTTCGAAAAAAGTTATTTGCAGGATTGATCTTGTTTTTGCTCATAAAGATGCAGGTATTGCGAAGCAATTATCGCGAAGCCGTCATTGCGAGGAGACCGTTTCACAGATCTGGTGCGAATAAGCAAGGCTAGTAACGGTTGACGAAGCAATCCAGGGAATGTTAAAAAAAATAAGAAAACAGTTATTTTATCACGGAGATTAAAAAGAAGCGTATCGTGTGCCCCGTATAAAGATACGTTTTTTTTGATTCTTCGGTAAACAGATGATCTTTTTATTGTTCTAGATCTTCTGGATTGCTTCGAATACCGTTACTTATTCTGTGTTTTCGCACCAGATCTGTGAAACGGCATTCTCGCAATGACGACCTCTAGAGGCTTAAAGGTATGGCGCGCGCAGGCACGAGCACGACGGGGTCAGTTAATTAAAGCAGGCACCCTGAGAGGGCCCAGCCAACGATGGACTATAACGATCTCACCCTAGGTTTCAGTCTACGAAGAAAGATAAATGAATATTACTCAAACTAACCTTACCATGCAGGCACTGCGCCGCCGTTAAACTCTTTTCCCGTGATATCTACAACTGCTTTAGAATGCATCACGGCAACCAGTTCTTTCATCTGCGGATTGTTTACATCATTCTTACGCACCACAATTAAATTGGCGTAAGGAGAATCACGGCCTTCCAACAGTACTGCCGCTTGTGCGCTCAATCCTGCAGGCACTAAGAAATCATTATTAATACCCACTAAATCGGCATCTTTTAATACTCTAGGCAGTTGTGCTCCATCCAGTAATTTAAATTTTAAATGCTTAGGATTAATGGCTATATCGCGTACCGTTGCCAGCAAGGTAACCCCCGGTGCGAGTTGTATTAGATGCGCGCTCTGCAATAGCATTAAAGCGCGACCTTCATTGCTGGGATCATTGGGAAGTGCAATGATTGCTCCGGGCTTGAGTTCGGAGATATTTTTTATTTTTAGTGAATAAAAACCAAAGGGATATACAAAGGTTTTGGCAATATCTATAATGGCATAATGCCTTGCTTGGATTTGCGCATCTAAAAAAGGCTTATGTTGGAAGATATTGGCGTCTATGTCGCCGTTATCCAAAGCCATATTAGGTTGCATATAATCGCTAAAAGGCACAATTTTTAGGATTAAACCGTATTTATCTTTTGCCTCTTCCGCAGCAACGGCCATAATTTCCTGTGAGGAGCCGGACATGACGCCTACGCGTAAAACGTTTTTGGAAGTCATGAAATAAGAACCTATTTGACTGAGGATGCAGATGAGAGCGAAGGGAATACACAACCATAAAGCGAGTTTTATTTTACGTCTTTTGATAATGGTATCTGCCAAGGATTGTACCCCCTGTACGATCAGCAATAATACCACTATCGTTTCAAGCATCACCCACCCATCAAAGCGTTGGTAACCATAATTAATGGCTAATTCGCCTAAACCACCACCGCCTATGGCGCCTGCCATAGTGGAATAGCCTATAAGACCAATGATGGTTAAAGCCGCACCTTTTACCAAGGCAGCGCTACTTTCAGGCAATAAAATTTTAGCGATGATTCGGCGCTGACTAGCGCCCATGGCGTGTCCCACTTCAATGAGCCCTTTAGGCACTGTGGCTAAGGCTGCTTCGCAAATGCGTGCATAGAATGGAATAGCGGCCAGTACTAAGGGCACAATGGCAGCATTAGTACCTATGGATGTGCCGACAATAAGGCGCGTTAAGGGGACAATACTGATGAGCAAAATAATAAAAGGAATAGAGCGGATCAGATTAACCACGGCTCCTACGGATTGATGCACGAATTTGTTTTTGGAAAATTGCGGTTCTAGCGTCACAAAGAGGAGGATGCCCAACAACCCGCCGCCTAGAATCCCTAAGGCGCTGGAAATAAAGACCATGTAGAGGGTCTCCCAGGTGGCCTGTAATAAGGGTAAATTTAAAATAGATTGCATTTAGAGGACCTCTATATTAATAGGTAAAGCGTGCAGATACTCTAGCGCTTGTGTGACGATGGCCTCTTCCCCCTTAATTTGACATACCAGATAGCCTACGGCGGCATCGCTGATATTTTCTATATCTGCAAGCAAGATATTCACCGATAAGCCAAATCTTTGTATAAGTTCTGTAATGACAGGCAGTTTAGAACTTTCTCCCATAAAAGTCAGTTGTATGATGGGCGCGTAGAGCGCATCTTTAGGATCCCGTATCGTTTGCCGTATAGAATCGGGTAGTTCCAGATGAAATTGCTTACGGATCAGGCGTTTGCTGATTTCTGATTTAGGTTGAGTGAAGATTTCCATGACGCTGCCCGTTTCAACCAAGAGCCCTTTATCTAACACGGCCATATTTTTACAAATCTTTTTCACCACATCCAGTTCATGTGTGATTAAAACAAGGGTGAGCCCCAGTTTACGATTAATAGTTTGTAATAGCTCGAGAATATTGCGCGTAGATTCGGCATCTAGGGCCGAGGTGGGTTCATCGCACAGCAACAGGGCAGGCTCTGTAGCCAAAGCCCTAGCAATAGCCACTCTTTGTTTTTGGCCACCGCTTAATTGATCAGGGTAATAGGTGGCTTTATCTTCTAAGTCAACCAGCTTTAGCAGGGTGTAAACTTTAGCGGCAATTTCAGCGGGGGTGTGTAAGTCTTCTAAAGGTAGCGCTATATTCTCGAACACAGTGCGTGAAGATAATAAGTTAAAATGTTGAAATATCATCCCAATCTTTTTACGCTGTTGATTTAATGCAAGGGTTTTTAATTGCGTTAGCTCGACATTGTCTACAGCCACACTTCCTTGTGTAGGTCGCTCCAGTAAATTCATGCAGCGCAAGAGGGTGCTTTTCCCAGCGCCACTTTTGCCGACGATGCCAAAAATATCTCCTTTAGCAATGGTCAAGCTAACATCTTGCAAGGCAGTGAATAATTGCTTGTTAATCATGAACGTTTTTGAAACTTGCTGTAATTGCAACATATTTAAAGAATTCAACCATGTATACTGTAAGCTGATTGTAACAAAGGGTAATAGTGAATACAATAGTATCGTGTAGACGGGGGGCATATGAAAACAATAGGGCTATTAGGGGGCACCGGGTGGGCATCCACGATTGGCTATTATCGACTGCTCAATGAACTGGTTGCAGAACGCCTAGGAGGATACCATAGCGCGAAGATTCTGCTTAAAAGCATAGATTATCACGATATTATGAGCAGCTATGGCAAAGATCATAAAAAAGTAGCGCAACTTTTAAAACACGAGCTTAAAGAACTCATCGCCTTACACCCCGATTGCCTTATGATCTGCTGCAATACTCTGCACAAGTATTATGAGACTATAAAAGAGGAGATAAGATTGTCTATGCCTTTGTTCCATGCTGTAGAATTAGTGGCGCAACATTTGATTAATAATAAAAAAACAAGCGCTTTACTCCTAGCAACTAAGTTTACTATGGAAGATGGTTTTTTTGCAAATATCTTGAAAGATAAAAAAATAGAAGTGACTATTCCCGATCAAGAAGAAAGGAATGAGATGGAAAAGATTCATTTTGAATTAATGAAAGCGGATGCGACAGAAAGTTCTAGAAACTATTTCGCCGCGTTAACTCAAAAATACAGAAACGTAGATGCGGTTATTTTGGGATGCACGGAATACACTCTTGTTTTGGATAAGGACAATTCTTCCCTTCCTATTGTCGACCCCATGTTTTTACAAGCAAAACAAGCTGTTGAGTATGCGCTGGCTGAATAGGTTATTCCATATTTCTTGTAGCTACGTGTACCCTCCGGAACTAGCTCGATAGCAAAGAAATTGCCGTACCTGTCATGGCGAGATGACCGGTATCACAGTTGTAATGCGATAGCACAAAAATAACCGTACCGTCATTGCGAAAAAAACCGTTCCATAGAACTTATGCGAAAACACGGAACAAGCAATGGTTTTTTGAAGCAATCCAGTTGCAAAACTATAATGCGGGCATGAATAAAGTTACGCATATGCAACGTACTATGTTCGTATCAAGATCTTCCTAGATTGCCATGTCGACCGTTACTTGCCCTATTATCTCGCACAAATTTCTCTGAAACGGTCTCTTCGCGATGACGAGCTCCGCGACAAATAACTTACCGTGTTTTATTATTCATAGTGTTTCCGACACGTAAATTTCTATACGCTCTCGCCCCTTACCAGGGTTGGTTCTTTTGAGGCGTATCATTCCCATTTCCCCCGTTTTTTTAATATGGGTACCGCCACAGGGCACCTGAGAGAATTCATTTATTTTCCAATAGCGCCGTTCAGTGCTTTCATCGCTAAAAGCGCTGATAATATCCTGGTTTGAATCTATAATGCTTTGCGCTTCTTGTTGCAAAGAAGCGATAAAGGGCGAGATATTTTGGCTCCATTCAAAATCGATGCGCGATTTATCTTGTGCTATGTGTGCACCTACTTTTACGACATCGGGAAAACGTTGACACACGAGCTCTAATACCACTTCTGCGGCAAAATGTAAGCGCATCAATTTGTAGCGGCGATCCCAGTCAATGCATATTTTTACGGGATCGCCTGCGGTGAGTGCATGATTATCTTCTAGCGTATAGGATATTTCTTTGCCATCTTTTCTCGCTTCTAAGACTTTATAACCCCCTATAGTGCCCTGATCGCTTTCTTGGCCACCAGAAAAAGCATAAAAAATAGTTTCAGCAACGGTAATTTGATTACCATGAACCGTTTGTACTGTGGTGCCCAGCTCGGTTAAATAAGGGTCTTGCCAAAATATTTTTTTTGTCATTGAGTGTTTTGCCTATGTCCGTAAAAGCTATTATTTCTTTTTTATTTCTGCTATGATTGTAAAGTGCTTAGCTTTTTAGCGTAGCACACAAGGCGCAACCTCGAGTCCTCGGCTTAATTGGGAGCGACTCAAAGTTGCATAGGCGCCCCTCTGGCATGGGCTTAATCACGCCAAAGAGGCTAACTTGAACCTTACGTCAATAAGGATACAAGCTGGTGAAAATTATACCACATCGTTTTTCTATCGCCCACCACAACACGGTGCATACAATGCACAATCCATGTGTTTTAGCCTTTAACTGGATTAAAAGTAAACATTTTTTAATCCTAGCACGGCATAAAACGCAAGATTGTGGCGCTTTAAAGAGTCCTCACTTCCTACACTCTTAAATTAAATCTACCGTAGGGCAAGCCCTGTGGCTATTCCTGCGTTCAAATTTGTATTTACAGTGTGTTGAGGAGGAACTTAAATGTGGGGCTTTTTTAGGCGCGCATGGTGCGTCGTTTGTGGTGGGCATGGTCCACCGAAATATTTTTATAGAATCTGCCGTATTTTAAAATCAATCGTAGGGCCAACCCACTGTGGTTGCCCTGGTTTGGTAGGCACGAGGGCCAGCCTTTACGCATTGCATTTCGAGGAGTAACGGTTACATTATTTTTTTCAAAAAATTTTTCAATGAAGAGATCGCTATGGCTTATCTAAAAATTTGTTGTTGCGATTAACGCATTGGCAACAATGGAGTAAACATATTATGTTGATTTTAACTAGACGTTTAGGTGAGAGTATTATCATAGACGATGATATTACGATGGCGATATTGGGGGTGAAAGGCAATCAAGTACGTATTGGCATTACGGCGCCTAAGGAAATTCCAGTGCATAGAGCGGAAATCTACGCTAAGATCCAGGAAGAGTTGTCGCGAGAGCGCGATTAGCATTTTCGTAAATGGAGAGGGTAGGGCGGCTTTGAGCCGCCCGAATTATTTCGTAAAAGGCAATGAAGTTTCCTCAAGTTTGGCGCTAATAGAATTTATAGAATTTTGCGAGGGGGTGGGAAAAAAGTGGGGACTTGAGGGCTGGCTATCTACCGAATGAGCGCGAGCTCGATAAGCGCTCATAACAGATTTATCGACTAGTCTAATGTCAGCCTCAAATTGAAGTAATAAATTGATTTCTTCCGTACCTCTATTTTGTATCGCTAGGGATAACGGTGTGGCTTTGGTTTCGCCGGTGCCCTGATATGCATCCACTTTACAACCCTTTTCTATAAGCTTTTTGATCGTATCTCCTTTTGCTGCTTGTCGCTGAATTGGCATTTTTGAGGATATACTATCATAAAACTCGTATTGCCGTTTTATGGAAGCATATAAAGGATCTGCTAATATATTTAGGTTAGAATAGCAGTAATAACCTAGAGCATCAAAACCATCTGCTGATCGCAATGTGGGATTAGCTTTGTGGTCAAGTAAGGCTATAATAGCTGGTTCGTCCCTATGTAAACACGCAACAAGTAGGGGTGTTTGTAAATCATAAATAGGTTGCTTATTTTCGTACCCCTTATCTTTTCGATGGAAACAATACGGAACGCCCCTTGTTATCTCACCAAGCTCCTGTCGGATGCTATCAGGATAGGCTTTATATTTCAGTAATAAATGGATTAATTTCTCGTTTCGTAGCATAACCGCCCACATCAATGGCGAATTACTGAAGCGGTCATAAATATTTGTTCTAGCTCCTCGGCTTAAAATAACTTGAGCAAATTCACAGCTAAGACTATCATTATCAGCAATCTTAGCAACTTCTAATAGCAAATTATTATCATGCAGAACGGTAATGGAGGACAAAGAGAGGTGATGAAAATGTGGCAATAATTGGCAAAAAATGTCTAATTTTCTCATTTTAACCAGACCAACTAGAACCATATGCGAAAATATAAGACTATCAACACCC
>JAJNBM010000051.1 GCA_021156165.1 Gammaproteobacteria bacterium
CATTTTGTAACTTGTTGATTTATATGGTGGGTCGTGATGGATTCGAACCATCGACCAACGGATTAAAAGTCCGCTGCTCTACCGACTGAGCTAACGACCCATAGGAGGAGCGACTATTTTACATGAATTTCTAGAAAAAACAATACCCTATCTGAGCTTAATTTAACCAATTTAACTTGCGCATAAATTACGCTAAAACCGCGTTGACAGGCTATATCCTTTACCTATATCGTGTTTACAAGAACACATCATTAAAAGGGCTATATGCTTAACATCATTTGGTTACTGTTAATCTGTACCTCGGTTGTATTCGGGATAATTAACCACCAATTAGACGCGGTCGTTGCCGCGGTCACTACTTCAGCCAAAGTAGCATTTGAATTGGTACTAGGCTTGACGGGCATCATGGTATTTTGGCTGGGATTAATGCGTATTGCTGAGGCCTGCGGCTTGGTCCAGTTGATCGCCAGAATGCTGCGACCCATATTAATACGCTTATTTCCAGAAGTACCGCCTACACATCCCGCGATGGGCGAAATGGTCATGAATATGAGTGCCAATATGTTGGGATTACTCAATGCGGCAACGCCTCTAGGCCTAAAAGCAATGAAATCCTTAGAAACTTTAAATGCTTACCCAGGTATAGCCACTAATCCCATGTGTACATTTTTAGCCATTAATACCTCCAGTATTCAGTTAATTCCTGTATCGGCGATGGCTTATCTAGCAGCGGGTGGCGCAATCCATCCTACCGACATTATTGGTAGCGGCTTATTAGCCAGTACGTGTTCAACCATTGCCGCCATTATTGCAGTGAAACTGTTGGCACGATTACGCTGCTTTAATAAGGTGTATCGCTAAATGGCTACATTATTATTCTTGCTATTTGTAGTCGGTATCCCATTATATGGTACTTATAAAAAAATAAACGTATTCGACGCGTTTATTAGCGGTGCAAAACTTGGTTTTGAAACCACCATTGGGATAGTACCGCACTTAGTGGCGATGTTAGTTGCGATCGGCATGTTACGCGCCTCAGGTTTCTTTGATTCAGTGAATCATGTTTTAGGTCCGCTGTTAAATAAGATAGGCATGCCTATAGACGTTCTGCCGCTGGCATTAATGCGACCTTTTTCAGGAAGTGCTGCGAATGGCATTCTAGTAGATATTATTCATCAACACGGAGGGAATTCCTACGTTTCTTATTTAGCAGCGACGATTATGGGCAGCACAGAAACCACCTTTTATGTCATTGCCGTTTATTTTGGTGTAGTGAATATACGCTTTACGCGACATGCGATTCCAGCGGGGCTAATTGCTGATTTTATAGGCATCATTGCCTCTATTGTGGTATGTCATTATCTATTTGGCTACTTGAAATAAGGCAACTTGCATCTCAAGAGAAGATTTCTTCTACGACCAACCTTATTTTCGTAGGGGCAGGCCCCGTGCCTGCCCTCGATGGCCAACCACAGGCGGTTGCCCCTACGATATATCATCCTTCCACCTATCATTGAGAGCTTAACGAATACCATTGGCTTGCATCTCACCCCGCTTTTAATTATGCTCTACTCATTCATTCCTCTACTGTGGCGGTATAATGAGTTCAAACTTTAAACAGATCGGCTTAGTGGGTCGTTATAGACAAACTACCATGGCTCCTACGCTGGTTCTACTGGAAAATTGGTTAAATAAAAATCATTATACGGTAGAATTGGAGGAGCAAACCGCCCAAAGCTTACAGCGTCCTAACCAAGGCTTACCCCTGGATCAATTATGCGAGGAAATGGATCTACTCATCGTTTTAGGGGGCGACGGCAGCTTACTGGGCGTGGCACGCGCCGCGGCGGATTATGCTGTGCCGGTATTGGGGATCAACCACGGCCGTTTAGGCTTTTTGACCGACATCCACCCTAAAACGTGTATTGAAGAAGTAGAAAAAGTCTTGGCCGGCGAGTATCTAGAAGAAAAACGTTTTTTATTAGAAGCCCTTTTTCAGCAACAATTCCCTCATATAGAAACCGCCTTAAATGACATTGTGCTCATGCCGGGGCCGCTACCGCATATGATTGAATTTGAAATTTACATAGACGATGAATTTGTCTGCAGCCAACGCGCCGATGGTTTGATCACAGCCACCCCCACCGGCTCCACGGCCTATGCCTTATCCGGCGGCGGGCCTATAGTATCACCCTATTTAAATGCCATCGTTATGGTGCCGATGTTTCCACATACTTTATCGAGTCGGCCTATAGTCATCGACAGTCATCAGAAAATTAATATTATTTTAACAGACAATAATCAAGCCAACGCCCGCGTCAGTTGCGATGGCCATGAGCGTATAGTCTTGCCCATAGGCGAAACGTTAACTTTGCAAAGAAAAAAAGAAGAATTACGTTTGATCCATCCTAAAAACTATCGCTACTTTGAAACATTGCGCAATAAATTAGGTTGGGCGCACAAACCGACGGATAACCTGGAATAATCCCCTATGTTAGAGCATCTGCACATTGAAAATTTTGCCATCATCGAAAACCTAGATTTAGATTTATCTACAGGCATGACGGTGATTACGGGCGATACCGGTGCAGGGAAATCGATCGTCATTGATGCGCTAGACATTGCTTTAGGCCATAGAGCGGACAGCAAATTCATTCGTGCTGGTGCTGCTCGCTGTGAAATTAACGCCAGCTTTGATACTCGCCACTGTAAAAACGCCCAACTGTGGTTGCAAGAAAATGAATTGGAAAATGACGCCACTTGCATTATTCGCCGTGTCATCACTGCCGATGGCCGCTCTAAGAATTACATCAATGGTCGCGCTGTAACCTTACAACAATTGCGGCTTTTAGCGCAAGAACTGATTCAAATTCACGCTCAGCACGAACATTATACCTTATTAAAACGGGATGAACAGCGCCATATTCTAGATCGCTTCGCCCAACACGCTGATTTATTAATGGCAGTCAAAAAAAGCTATCACGCTTTCCGTGAAAGTTATGATGCCTGGCAAAACTTGTTAACGTTGGGGCAAAGCGATCGCGGTAAAATTGATTTTTTGTCCTATCAGTTGCAAGAAATCAAAGCACTACAATTACGCGAGAATGAACTAGAGGCATTGCATCAAGAGCAAAAAAAATTAAGTCACAGCCAGGAATTAGTGATGGCCCTGTCTACAGCAATAGATGCCATTCATAAAAATAGTGATACCACCCTCATATCTACTGTACTGCGTCTACATCGTGATTTAAATGTTTACCAAAAGATCTTGCCCGAATTAAGCAACCCTTTAAATCTACTCAACAATGCGGCGGTGCATTTAGAAGAAGCTTCTACTGAATTAAATACGCTTTTAAAAGACATGCCGCTTAATCCAAAACGTTTGCAAGAAGTAGAAACTCGTTTACAAAATATACACAATCTGGCGAGAAAATTGCATATACCCGCAGAACAATTGTTAGAACTACAACAAAAATTAACCTTAGAATTGGATGCGTTGCAAAATTTAGATGAAAAAGCCTTGGAGTTAGAAAAAATTGTGGCGGTTCATAAAGCTCAATATGAAGTGTTAGCCGAAAAATTAAGCGTTTCACGACTAAAGGCTGCAAAAAAGTTAGATGAGCAAATGAGTGCTTACCTGCAAAAATTAAGTTTGCCCCATGGTCACTTTAAAGTGGTGTTTTCTGAAGCCGCTACTATGCCTACGGCTTATGGTTTAGATCAATTGGAGTTTTACATTCAAACCAATGTGGGACAAACGCCACAACCCTTGGCAAAAATTGCGTCCGGTGGCGAGTTATCGCGCGCCAGTTTAGCCTTACAACTGATTTCATCACAACAAGATAACACCCCTACCCTCATCTTCGACGAAATCGATGTAGGCATAGGCGGTAAAACAGCCGATGTAGTCGGGCAATTATTACGACAATTGGGGGAAAAAACGCAGGTCATCTGCATTACCCATCAACCGCCGGTAGCGGCACGCGGCCATCATCACTTACGCATCGAAAAAGAACATGGCAATACTACCACATCGCGTTTAGTGGCCTTAGATCCGGAACAGCGCACCCTGGAAATTGCACGGATGTTAGGCGGCAAAAGTCATACTGCCGTAGCACATGCAAAAGAGTTGCTGGAATTGGCGTAAACAGTCCATTTATGCTAAAGTGGCGCAAAAATAGCATAGAGATTGTGCATTATGCCGAATCAAACAACCCCTTTAGATTACAAAACCGCTGGCGTTAACATCGACGCTGGCAATGAATTGGTCAATCGCATCAAACCCTTGGCCAAAAGTACCCATATCCCTGGCGTATTAGGTGGTTTAGGCGGTTTTGGTGGCTTGTTTGCCTTAGACTTACAACGCTATAAACAGCCTATTTTAGTCTCCACCACCGATGGCGTAGGCAGTAAATTATGTCTATCCACTGAATTGCAACGCTTCGATACCATAGGTATCGATTTGGTTGCTATGTGTGTCAACGACATCATTGTTTGCGGCGCGAAACCTTTATTTTTCCTAGACTATTTTGCAACAGGCCATTTGGATGTAGAACACGGCTATGACATTGTGAGCGGTATTGCCAAAGGGTGTAAAATATCTGGAGCTGCTCTACTGGGTGGAGAAACGGCAGAAATGCCGGGCTTATATCATGGGGAAGATTACGACTTAGCGGGCTTTTGTGTAGGCATAGTCGAACGTGAGCAAATGATGCAAGCAAGCCAGGTCAGCGCAGGCGATGTCATTATGCTTGTTAACGCCTACACGTATTTATGTAGCGCCTATTTTAAAAGCTTTGGAACAACTTACAATTACGGCTATGGCACATATTACCGGCGGCGGATTACTCGAAAACATTCCACGCGTTTTGCCGCAGGGTGTCAATGCCCAAATCCAAAAAGACAGCTGGACTTGGCCAGACATTTTTACCTGGTTGCAACAAAAAGGCAATGTGGAAACCTCGGAAATGTTGCGTACTTTTAATTGCGGTATAGGCTATGTGGTCATAGTGGCGCGGAGCGAAGCAGATAAAGCCTTACAATTATTCGATGAATTAGGTGAAAAGGCTTATCGCTTAGGTGAGATTGTTTCTGCAAAAGAAAACGCTGCCCCTGAGGTTATTTTTTCATGAAAAAACCGCTGCGCTTAGTGGTGCTATTATCCGGCGATGGCAGCATCTTTGAAGCCATCGTTGAAGCCATTGAAGCGCAACGTTTAAATGCTGAGATCTTGATGGTGATGAGCGATAATCCTAATGCTTATGGCCTAACCCGTGCGCGTTTACACAATCTCAACACACACACTATCAACGTTAAAGAATATAGCGACACAAACGCATTTCAACGCGCATTAAAAGAAGCTTTAGTGACATTAAAACCCGATTTCATTGTCTTATCCGGCTTTATGCGTATCTTAGCTGCCGATATTATACAAGCCTTTCCTAAGCGTATCCTAAACATTCATCCTTCACTATTACCCCAATACCCGGGCTTGCATACCCATGAACGCGTTTTAGCCGCTGGTGATAAAAAACACGGTACGACCGTGCATTTTGTAGATGAAGGTTTGGATTCCGGTCCTATCATCGCGCAAAGAGAATTAACGATTTTGCCTGAAGATACCGCTGAAAGTTTGCAGCAACGGGTTAAAGAATTGGAGAAAGTGCTTTATCCCGAGGTGTTGCAGAGATTGGCAGATCGGCTGTGATGTTTATCCCCTAATGAGAAATTAACACTGTCCACCTAGAAATAAACACACTTTTTTGCTTTGCTTCCATAATATTATTGCAATAGCTATTTCGAACGCCTTTCAGCCCGCTGCGCCACACGCCAAGCTATCATGGCTAATAGAGCTAAACCCACTTGAGTTGCCGCCAATGGCAGCTGCGTTTTTTCATGCAACAAAGACATAAAAGCGCTGACTAGAGCACCGCTGGAAATTTGTAAGGTGCCGTAAATCGCACCCGCAGAACCTGCAATATGACCAAACGATTCCAAAGCACCGGCACTTGCATTTTGAAAGGTTAATCCTGCGCCCATACAAAACAAAGCCATAGGTAGCACAATAACCACTACATTTAATACCCCAAAACATCCTATGCCCAGCATGATTCCTGCACCTAAACTCATCGCCAGAATCCCCGAAAACAGCATCTTAGGGATACCATAACGAACTACACAGTGGCTGTTGATCATACCGCTGGTAAAAATACCCGTAGCATTCAATAATGCCAACCAACCAAATTGCACGGGCGATATCTTTAAGGTAGTTTGTAATAAAAATGGCGATGCCGTTATATAAGCAATAATACCGCTATAAGCAATCGCCGCACAAAAAGCATTACCCAAAAAAACAGGGCTTGCCAATAATTGCCCATAATTATGCACCAGTCTTTTAAAATGAATAGCCTGTGGATCGGGCTTTTTGTGTGTTTCTGGCAAAGAATGCCATAACAAAGCCAATACGATACTGGCATAAATAAAAATTACCACAAAGCTGACGCGCCAAGAGGTATAATGTTGAATATAACCGCCTATGGCCGGTGCAACCGCCACCATAAACGAGGATGCCATCCCCATTTGTCCGCCTAAGCGCGACAAGTAGTGTCCAGAAACCAAATCTCGGATCAAAGAGCGGCCTACTGAGTTACAGGCACCCGCTCCTAGACCTTGTAATAAACGCCCTAAAATTAAGATGTGAATGTTAGGTGCTACACAACACAAAATGCTACCCAAGACCGTTAACCCCACTCCGGTGAGCAACGGTCGCCTACGCCCTACCGCATCCGACCACGGGCCATAAAATAATTGCGACGCTCCTACCCCCAGCAGAAAAACGGCAATGGTCATTTGCACCGTGGCATGGCTGGCCTCAAAAGCTCGGCTAATAGCGGGTAAAGAAGGCAAATAGAGATCCACAGCCAATTGCCCTAAGGTGGCAAACATAAATAACAAGATAAATAAGCGCCACGGCACTTTACCTGTGCTATTAATTTCTTGTATATTGTGTTGCTGCATGGATTGTCTCATTCGATGTATGTGGCAAATTATAACATGAAATTATCGCTAATGGAGGCATTTTGACCAAACTAGTACTAGTGCAAACGCTGTGGGATACTGTCATAAATACAGTTTTACCTTTCCTACCGCAGCTCATTTCAGCCATACTGATAGTTGCGATAGGCTTACCTGTCGCCCGCACCCTACAAAAGAAATGTCTCAAAAAAATACACCTGGATGGCGATCCCACCATAAAGCGCTTTTTAATCAACTTACTCTACATACTCACAGTAGTCTTTATCGGAATTAGCGCCTTAACCACTATGGGGATCGCCACCACCTCGTTATTAACCCTATTAGGGGCGGCTAGTTTGGCCATAGGTTTTGCCCTGAAGGATTTTCTCTCTAATATCGCTGCCGGCTTTGTGTTGATTTTTTTGCGGCCCTTTAAGGTAGGCGATTACATTAAGGTGCAAAGCGCCATCGGCACTGTGGCTGAAATTAATTTATTTATGACTGTATTAAGCACCATTGGCAACGAGGTATTGTTTATCCCCAATAACCAAGTCATCACTAATTATGTCACCAATTATACCCATAATACCTTGCGCCGCTTAGATATCAATGTGGACATAAGTTACAAGGCCAATATCAAACAAGCACGCGGTATTTTATTGCAAGAAATGGCTGCCCACGAACACACTCAAAGCGATCCGGCGCCCATCGTCGTAGTAGACAATTTAGGGGATAATGCTATACAACTTATTGCGCGTTTATGGGTAGACAAAGATTATTATACACAAATTAAATATGATTTGTTGGAACGATTTAAAATAAGCTTAGATGCTGCACACATTAATATCCCATACCCACAATTAACCGTGCATTTATCACAAAATGAGGAAAAAAATGGAAAATAATAAGGACATCACTCTGCTTGCCGACGCCGATTTTTACGAGGATGCTCTGTTCAAACCAGCATTTCTAGATCAGGATTTTCTATTAGCGGCTGAATGCAGGCCGCTGCGCTTACAAATGGAATTATTAAAGCCTGAGGTGTATCTCGCCAAGGCCGGCGTACATGCCACGGTCATCGTGATCGGCAGCGCACGTATTGCCGAACCGGCTAAAGCAGAACAAGAATTGGTGGCATTGAAACACAATCATCCTAATGATGTAGCAGCCATTCAAATAGCCGAAAATAAATTACGATACAGTCGATACTATCATGAAGCTGAAAAATTGGCTTTTTTGGTGACGCAATATCGTGGAGAAGGGGAAATAGATCGTTTACATATAGCCACTGGCGGCGGCCCAAGTTATATGGAAGCCGCCAATCGTGGCGCGCAACGTGCTGGCGGCCCGAGCATCGCTTTAAGCGTATCCTTGCCCCACGAGCGAGGTCCCAACCGTTACATCACCCCCGAACTCACCTTTAAATTTCATTATTTTGCTATGCGAAAAATGCATTTTTTAATACGTGCCAAAGCCATGGTCGTTTTTCCCGGCGGTTTCGGTACCTTAGATGAATTGATTGAAGCCTTAACGCTCATGCAAACCGGTAAAATAAACCCCTTCCCTATCTTAATTTTTGCGCGCGACTTTTGGGAGAAATTAATTAACTTTGACTGGCTAGTTGAAACCGGAGTAATAGCGTCTGCAGATTTAAAATTATTTCAGTATGTAGAAACGGCAGAAGAGGCTTGGCAGGGGATTGTGGATTTTTATAAGTTATAATTATATATCCCTCCCATCTTGAAGTATAATGAGTATAAATCAATTATAAGTAATTAATTGTCCCTTAGAGGCCGTGATATCAGACCAGTGCAATAAAGGAAAAGAAATAGCATACAATTCGCCGACGTCTAAATTACCTTGAATTTGTGGGCACAAGGTGGAGGCTAAAAAACTTAACCCTGGATTATGACCGAGGAGCAATACCGTATGCCAAGTGTCATCAAAATGTCGAATAACTTCTAAGATAATGTCTTCTGAAGCATTGTATAAGGCGTCTGCTACAACAATTTTATCTTCAGAATAACTCATCACCCCGGCCACCGCAGCCGCACTAGAGCGAGCTCTAACCGCAGGGCTGCTGACTATCGCGCTACACACTACACCGTGCTGCTGCAATATTAAAGCGCGCGCTTTACATTGGACTATGCCTTCATCGGTTAAAGGTCGGTCAAAATCTCGCATGGCCGATCCAGCTTCACCGTGGCGCATTAGCAGCACTGTTTTTCTCATAATTATTGAGTGTCATCCGACGAAGCATCTGCATTCGCGGTATTGCCACTTGAAGCCGTCCCTGTAGTCGTCGTATCGCCAGTATCGCCCGATGTTTGCTCTACCACCGTTGCCAGCATTAAGATACGGCGTTCCCCGTCTTTGTACAATACTATGCCGTTCTCATCAATTTTACTCACCACCGAATCGTCTGGCAAATGCGAACCCTGTTTAACCGTAACATATTGTCCACGTAAATTTAACACGGCACTCCACACATTATTTTTCTGCCCTACATACACTAATGTAATCCCCCTCAGCGATTTATCCGCATCACTATCAGTGCTCTGCTGTCCAGGCAATAATATCCCCAATCTGGCCGCTTGTTGTTCAACCTTTGCTGTTTCCAATTGTGTTTTAACCAATGTAGATTGCGAAGTAGCGACTTTGTTTTGCATATCCATCAACTGGTATTGATTAACCAATTCTAAATACTGCTGCTGCACTTGCCTACGTTCTTCCAATAGGCTGAGTTCTTCCGGCGTTAATTCGTTTTTAGGCATTTCAATCACTTGTGGCACACTAGGGGCTCCAGGCGCAGCAGCATTCGCTCCAGGTGCAGCAGGATTCACTCCAGGTGCAGCAGGATTCGCTCCAGGCGCAGCAGCATTCGCTCCAGGTGCAGCGGTATTGACCGTGCTGGCAGCAACGCCTGCTCTGCTATTGTCATTAGTCGCAAGTTCAGAAGCGGGGTTATTGGCCGCTGCTGCCGGCTGCGGTTGTGCTGCAACTACAGTCGCTTTAGGCGCGGGTATGGGCGCAGGGCTACTGCCTGCCCAAAAGAACTTATATCCCATGTAGCCAATAATTGCGAGAACGATGATAAGTGCAACCAACATCCCCTTCTGTTTGGACTCCATATCTGACCATGCCATAACTATGCTCCTATTAAATCTATTGTCAGTTGTCCTGATATTAAACCGCCACTCGTCCTCATTGTTGCAGCGCTCAACACAGCGGGTAACCCTTTTAATTCATTTGCTAATACCATCAGACTATCTGGAGACTGATTGGTAAAGGTGATACCAATACTGCTTTGTTGATAAACGCCTTTCCTGGTCATAGGCCCCACCGATACTGTACTGCTTGGAAGTTTAGCATTTAAATCATCATAAAAATTAGCCAACAGATCAGGTAATTTGTAAATCACCTCCGGCGTAGGCCTATTGGTGAGTTGCAGCCCATAAGTCAACACAACTTGCCCGGTATTTATAGTCATCTGTACATCTGGATGGCTGCGCTTCCACGCCAATAAAATACCGGCATTCCCCCCATTTTTGACTAAGTTCACGGTAGCGGAACTACCCGCCAAAGTTAAAGATTGCGGTGTCCATCCGGGTATAGTATACACATCATTTAAAGTGTTAACGAGATCCTGCAAAAGAGCATCTGGCGCAGGCGTCATCAACGCTTGTTTAAAGTCTGCATACGGATCGGGCGGGGGCTGCGCTGGGGCCGCTGCTACGACTTCTGCCGGTGGCGGCGCCGGGGCAGCCGCAGGTTTGAATATAAGCCAAGCTAAAAACGCTAACACAGCCAATAGCGCTATAATAATAACCACTTTTATCGCCATTCCGGTATAACCCAAACTGGCAAAAGCCTCTTTTACCGTACCTAAACGATATTCTTCATTCGTTTTTAATTGTAGAAATACCGAAGATTCTAAATGCTCTTCGCTCTCCACATTTTGCGTAGGGAATTGAAATTGTGCGCTGCCCTCACCTATAGGTAAATCGCCACATAACTTAATGGTATAGGCAGTACTGCCTAAAGCCAGCCCCATTAATTCAGCCATCAAATTGCGCATACTGACTTCGGTATCTAGAAAAACAATTCCCCCACGAATCACTACTAAGACCACATTGCCGTTGGGTAATTCTTCACCATAAATTAGATTATCAGGCTGTTTAAAATAATCCCATACTGACTCGGCGAGCAAATAACCCGTATCTTTAGAAAAAATAGCCTCCACACCCTGCTCGCGCTGAAAACATTTTACGTATGGGCCATTTTCTGTAGCTAATAAATTAATTTCACGCTTTAATATGCTCGGTCTAGCTGCGGTCAACAATTCGCGGTAGGTTAAGACTACAAAGCCTACACCATCATTACGAATAAGCTGCGCCATTTAGAAATTATCCCCATTTAAAATAATGGGTGTAATGAGCACCACCAATTCTTTATTGGTACTTTGAGCAGCCATCCCACCTAAGGCTGTTAAACCCGCTACTGAATCTTCCTGATTTTGATCAGTTAAGCCCTTAAAACCAGCTAACACTAATGTTTGACCATTGCGCAATACGCTGCGCTGGTTAAAGTTTTTCTGCGACAGTACGGGTACTTGAATTGCACTAGGAGCATTATCGCCCGAGGCAGCCTCAGTACCCCCGGTGGACGTCACAGTATTTAAAGCATCCAGATGTGACAGAGTACTGCTGATCTGCAGATAAATCTTATCGTCTTGGATCTTCGGTAGCAAATACAATTGCAAACCCGAGGTGACAACGCCCGGAGTCAAAGTTTGTTGTGAGAAGTCACCAGCACCACCGGTAAGGGTAGTGCTTTGCGAGGCCAAATAACTTTGCTGCGTTTGAATAGAAATTTGTGCCATTTGGTCATTTAGAGTGGTCAACGAAGGTTGATTGATGATAGATACTTTACCCTGTTGCTCTAAGGCCTTGATAAAAATGTCTGTATTATGCCATTTGCCTGTTGACCCCGCGACATACTCTCCTGATGCAGCTGCTCCTTTATTCGTTAATATGCCGCTCGCTGATCCAGCAAAATCAGCGCTAAATTTAACATCAGATCCCGCGCTATTGATATGGTACTGCACAGTCTCCCAGTTGATACCATACTGAAACTGCTTATCCAGGTTTATTTCCAATATTTGTACATCAAAATACACTTGCTTGGATAAAATTTTGTTCATTTGATCCAAGTAACGGCCAATATCACGGATATTGGATGGACGATCACGCACGGTAATGGTGGTGGTGGCTTGAGACACACTCAGTTTACCCTTAGGAGACAATAAGTTGGTAATGGTATTTTTCATATCATCCCATACCGATAGATTATCACCCGCTAGACTGCTGTATTCGCCCGTTGCAGTAACATCAATACCTGTTTGCGTAACCGAGGAACCGCCACTAGAACTGCTACTTCCGCTGCTAGAAGAGCCGGAAGAGCCCCCTGCAATACTGCTACCACTACTTCCAGAATTTCCAACACTGTATTTAGACGCACCTGGAATAAAAGAGATATCGAAAGTTTTGGTCTGTAAAGCAGACCAAGTAATGGTATTTTTTTCTAAATCGTAGTCGTAATAATAACCCGATTTCGCTGCCAATTCTTCCATAGCCCCTTTAACGGTGCCACTATACCGCAGATTAACCGCACGCGCAGTGTTCACGCCCTGATCCATATGTACTTGTACAGGCACGTTGCCTAATAATTGCGTTACATAAAAATCGAAAGGTAAACCGGCGGCATTGACGGTTACCGGTGCATTATACCACCCCGGTTCATGGGTTAAGCTGACAGGATGCGTGTCTATATAAGGTTCACGCTTAGTGGTTACCGGCGGTGGCGGTACTTTTACGCCTTCATTTTTGTTTTTAATGGTGGAACTATTCTTGGCATAGGCATCGTTCGTGTCATGCCATAGCGCTACTGAATCACAACCGACGAGTAATACAGCCAGAATGAATGAGGACAGTATAATTTTAAATAAATGGTTCATTAAATAGCTCTCCTTGCTTCTATGGAAACGATGTGGTTGTTTTCATAGAAAGTAGCCTGTACGGGATAATGCGCCAATAATTGCGCTATGGCCTCTTGCACGTCAGGGGCGTTGATGGCCATAGTGCCACTCCAGTTATAATCTATGGGTAAATTCCACACTACAGTTCCCCAATGACTTTGGGCCACAATGCGTTCTACATTGTCTTTGAGCGAACCCGGTAGAGCTACCGTGGTAAATAAGGGTTTAGGAGGTGATGGCGATGGCACCGGTTTTACTACGGGTGTGACTACAGGCGTAGACACAGGTTTAACAGCCGTTGTCGCTGTTATAGATGCGCTAGCAGGTCTATCTAACGGCGGCTTAACGCTGGAAGTAGCTGTAGTTGTAGTTGTATCCACATGTGCTAAAGGTTGTTGTTGTGCTGCCTGATCATTCTTGACAGGCACTACTACTGGCGTAGGAGCAGACGCTTTTTCCACTGGGCTTGGTGGTGGAGGGGTTGGCGCTTTTACTACCGCAGGGCTCTCTGTAGGGGCTGGCGCTTTTACTACTGCAGGACTTTCTGTAGGGGCTGGCGCTTTTACTACTACAGGGCTTTCTGTAGAAATTGGGGCTTTTACCACCGCAGAGCTCTCTGTAGGGGCTGGCGCTTTTACTACTGCAGGGCTTTCTGTAGAAGTTGGGGCTTTTACCACCGCAGGGCTTTCTGTAGAAGTTGGGGCTTTTACCACCGCAGGGCTTGTTGTAGAAGTTTGGGCTTTTACCACCGCAGGGCTTGTTGTAGAAGTTTGGGCTTTTACCACCGCAGGGCTTGTTGTGGGCCCTTTACCATCATAAGATAAGCTACAATTACGCTGCCCTGCCGTATTATCGCTCGTCGCTACATTGCTTGGGTAATTAGTATTCGATTGGTAGGTTGCTGGTGGAGTTGCGTCAGTACCCATATAAATATCGGCCGATACCGGCAATGCGTATATTGTAATCACCAGCCCTAGCAGTAGTTTATTGCCCACTTCAGTTCCCCTTATTGCATCTTACTACACTGAGCACCACACGCTATATGTAGTGTTCGTACTCCATCTTAACACATTTAGCGCCAACGCTACATATAGTGTCCTACATCTTAGCCCCCTGGGCGCTACCGCTACATATAGTGTGGCTATTCCATCTTAGCACATTAAATACTATCGCTATATATAGTGTCCTTCGAATTAATAGAAATACCACATTCTATCAAGTGCCGCAACATTTTTTAGGAATTTTATTAAAAGAAAATTTTACCTGAGCTGAAATGACACACTATGGCCCAAAAAACTTGTCTATTAGTACGAATTTGTGTCAGTATGAAGAAACTTTACCGTAGGGGCAGCTTTCATGGTTGCCCTAGAGCACCAGGGGCCTGTCCCTACGATAATATTTTTAATAGAAATAGGCTATAAAATGACTAACGTAGATGCACAAGAAATTGCTAAATTTTCTAAACTCGCTAACGATTGGTGGGATGCAAATGGCCCTTTGCGTACATTACACGACATGAATGCGCTACGATTGAACTATATTTTAACCCATACCCCATTAACCACATTAAATGTTTTAGACGTAGGTTGCGGCGGCGGATTATTGAGTGAAGGTATGGCTTTACACGGCGCTAAGGTTTTAGGCATCGATCTAGACGAAAAAAGCATAGCTGTAGCGAAGCAGCACGCTATTGCATCTAATTTAAACATAACTTATCAATGTACAGCCATAGAAACGCTTTCTCAACAACAAGCTCATCCATTTGACGTCATCACCTGTTTAGAAATGCTAGAACACGTACCCGATCCCGCTAAGATCATTCAAAATTGCGCACAATTGCTAAAACCTAATGGTTTTCTATATTTATCGACCCTCAATCGCAGCGTTAAAGCCTATGGTTTAGCTATTGTTGCCGCTGAATATATTTTAGGCTTATTGCCACGCGGTACGCATGAGTTTGAGCGTTTCATAAAACCTTCGGAATTAACCGCCTATTGCCGCGCAGCGGGTTTAAGCTTACGTCATCTGCAAGGATTACAGTATCAGCCCTTTAAACGACACATGCGCTTTTGTGATGATTTGAACGTCAATTATATTGGGCTATTTCAATTGTAGACGCTTAAGAAAATATTAAGCAAACAAGCACCATTCCCCATAAAATTTTCTACTCAATTAAGCATAAGCCCTTACAATTTATGCTAAAAACATCTCCATAGTCCCGTCAATGGTCTATACTATTAAAGAAAAGACATTAAGGGGGTATTTATGTCGGACCTGCTTAGCAACTATCAACACCGTTTTGATGCGCGACATCAAGAAGAAATGAGCTTAATGGAATACCTGGCATTATGCAAAAAAGATCCTGCGGCGTATGCCAATGCTGCCGAACGACTTTACAAAGCGATAGGCGAGCCTAAGGCCGTCGATACGCGGCGCGACCCTGTTTTAAGCCGTATTTTTTCAAATCGTATTATTCAAGTGTACGATACCTTCAGCGATTTTTTTGGCATGGAAGAAACGATCATGCAAATTGTCGCTTATGTTAAACATGCAGCACAAGGCTTAGAAGAAAGAAAACAAATTCTTTATTTGCTAGGCCCTGTAGGTGGCGGTAAATCATCATTGGCGGAACGTTTAAAATTGCTCATGGAAAAAGAACCTATTTACGCCATTAAAGGTTCACCCATACAAGAAAGTCCATTAGGCTTATTTTCCAAACAAGAAGATGGGCAATTGCTAGAAGAAAAGTATGGTATCCCCACACGATACTTAAATACCATTATGTCGCCCTGGGCCGTTAAACGTTTAAATGAATTTAATGGCGACATTACACAATTTCGCGTCATTAAACTCTACCCTTCTATTTTAAATCAAATCGCCATCAGCAAAACAGAGCCTGGGGATGAAAACAATCAAGACATCTCTTCGCTAGTGGGTAAGGTGGATATACGCAAACTAGAACATTTTTCCCAAAACGATGCCGATGCCTATAGCTTTTCAGGCAGCCTATGTCGCGCCAATCGCGGACTAATGGAATTTGTGGAAATGTTTAAAGCCCCCATTAAAGTATTGCACCCCTTATTAACAGCCACCCAAGAAGGTAATTACAATGCCACCGAAGGCATTTCCTCCATTCCCTTTGATGGCATTATCCTCGCCCATTCTAATGAGGCTGAATGGTACACCTTCAAAAATAATAAAAACAATGAGGCGTTTATAGATCGGGTTACCATCATTAAAGTGCCTTATTGTTTGCGCGTTTCGGAAGAAATTAAAATATACCAAAAATTGATAGAACACAGTTCATTAAAAAAATCGCCCTGCGCGCCCGACACCTTAAGCATTATGGCTGAATTTGCGGTACTATCGCGTTTAAAAGAACCTGAAAATTCTAGCATTTACTCGAAAATGCGCATTTACAATGGCGAAAATTTAAAAGACATTGATCCCAAAGCAAAATCCTATCAGGAATATAAAGATTATGCTGGTGTTACCGAAGGCATGAATGGTTTATCCACGCGTTTTTCTTTTAAAATACTGTCTAAGGTGTTTAACTTTGATCCTAATGAAGTCTCCGCTAACCCGGTACATTTATTTTATATCATTGAAAAACAAATTGAAGAAGAGCAATTCCCAATCGAAACCAGGGATCGCTACCTAGGCTTTCTAAAAGAATATTTAGTACCCCGATATATCGAATTTGTGGGTAAAGAAATACAGACCGCTTATTTAGAATCTTACTCTGAATATGGCCAAAATATATTTGATCGGTATGTCAGCTTTGCCGATTTTTGGATCCAAGACCAAGATTACCGCGATCCAGACACCGGTGAAATTTATGATCGCAGCACTTTGAACAATGAATTAGAACAAATTGAAAAGCCATCTGGCATTTCTAACCCTAAAGATTTTCGCCATGAAATTGTGAATTTTGTATTACGGGCTAGAGCAAACAATAAAGGTAAAAACCCCGTTTGGCATAGCTATGAAAAATTACGCAGCGTCATTGAGAAGAAAATGTTTTCAAATACAGAAGATTTGCTGCCGATTATTTCCTTTAACCCAAAGTCCTCGGAGGAGGAAAAGAAAAAACACGAGGAATTCATTCAACGAATGGTGCGCAAGGGGTATACTACTAGGCAGGTAAAATTATTGTGCGAGTGGTATCTACGTGTTAGAAAATCAAACTAAGAGACAACCATGTCACACAACCACTTACTCATTCTTCAACAAAAGCGCATATTGGGCGCATCTTGTGTGCAAATTTGCGCACAAGATGCGTCCCGATCTGAGCTTTACGACACGTGTAGACTAGAAGAGTAATTATCATGTCACAGTTTATTGATAGACGCACAAATGGCAAAAATAAAAACGCTGTGAGCCGACAACGTTTTTTAAATCGTTTTAAAAAGCAAATAAAAGAGTCTATCTCTAAAGCATTGAGCCAACGCAGCATTACCGATATCCATGTGGGCGAAAAAATAAGCGTTCCCAAGAAAGACATCAACGAACCTTTCTTTCATCACGCAGCTGGCGGCAGTATTTACCGCGTCTTTCCCGGCAATAGAGAATACAGCGTAGGCGACTCCATTGCCAGACCACCTTCCTCGCAACAACAAGGGGTTGGAGAAAAAGCCAGTGATCAAGGGGAAGGCTTAGATGAATTCACTTTTGAAATCAACAAAGATGAATTCTTAGATTTCTTTTTCGAAGATCTAGAATTACCCGATTTAGTCAAAACAGAGCTAAAAGCGTTACCACAATTTCAAAACGTGAAAAGCGGTTTATCTCTTTCTGGCTCTCCCAGCAACATTAATATTACCCGCTCTTTTAGAAAAGCCTTAGGCCGCAGAATTGCCTTTGGCACTGACAAACGAAAAAAACTAAAAATAGCCGAGGACAGACTATTCAAGTTAAGCAAAAAAATCTCCGCACATTCTCCTAGACGCCTGCGCTTAGAGAAATACATTGCATTTATAAAAGAAAAAATTACATCTATCCCCTTTATAGACACTTCTGATATTTTATACAATAGAACCACCAAACAACTCAATCCTTCTTCCCAAGCCATTATGTTTTGCGTCATGGATGTATCCGGATCTATGGATGAAACAAAAAAAGATATGGCAAAACGCTTTTTTATTTTGCTCTATTTGTTTTTAACCCGAGTTTACCAAAAGATACACATTATCTTCATACGCCACCATACCAACGCCAAAGAAGTCGATGAAGAAGAATTTTTTTATTCTAGAGAAACGGGTGGTACTGTTGTTTCCAGTGCTTTAGAATTAATATACGATATTATTGTCGATCGCTTTTCTACCAATGATTGGAATATTTATGTAGCACAAGCCTCCGATGGCGACAATTGGAATGCCGATTCTCCCTATTGTCAAAGTCTACTCAATGAAAAAATAATGCCGCTGGTGCAATATTATGCTTATGTTGAAATTATGCCTAGGCATCACCAAAGCTTATGGCATTCCTATGTGTCTGTAAGAAAAGAACATTCCAATTTTGCGATGCAAACCATTTCCAAACCCGCAGAAATTTTTCCTGTACTGCATGAATTATTCAAGAGAAAGGTATTATGAAAACGCGCTCTAATTTATTACCGCAAAGTTCAGAATGGACTTTTGAATCTTTATCACTATATGAAAAAGCCATCGGCGATATCGCCAACCAATTTCATTTAGACACGTATCCCAATCAAATTGAAGTCATTTCAGCTGAACAGATGATCGATTTATACGCCTCTACTGGCTTACCCATCCACTATCCCCACTGGTCATTCGGGAAACAGTTCGTCAATACCGAAAAACTGTATCTAAAGGGCTATACCAATTTATCTTACGAAATGGTCATCAATTCAGATCCTTGCATCAGCTATTTATTAGAAGAAAATTCAATGATCCTACAAGCCACGGTTATTGCCCATGCCTGTTATGGCCATAATTCTTTCTTTAAAAATAACTATCTCTTTAAGACTTGGGCCAATGCTGACTCCATTATAGACTATATGGTCTTTGCCAAAAATTATATTCATGAATGCGAACAAAAATATGGGACTAATGCGGTAGAAGAATTATTAGATGCTTGTCACGCATTAAAAAACTACGGAATTGACCGTTATAAACGCCCGCAAAAAATATCTTTGCAAGAAGAAAAGCTTAGACAGACTGAACGCGCTTCTTATTTGCAAAGCCAAGTAAACGACCTATGGCGAACTATACCAGAGCATTTTCAAAAGAAACAGGGTTTAAAGCACAAAAAAAATCGTTTTCCCGCAGAGCCTGAAGAAAACTTACTCTATTTTTTGGAAAAAAATGCACCTTTACTAGAACCCTGGCAACGGGAAATCATACGCATTTCCAGGAAGATTGCCCAATATTTTTACCCCCAAAAGTTAACCAAAGTCATGAATGAAGGCTGGGCCACTTTCTGGCACTATACCATCATCAATGAATTGTACAATCAAAAAATGATTTCCGATGCATTTATGATAGAATTTCTTAAGAACCACACTAATCTTATCTATCAATTTTCTTATGACGACCCTCACTACTTTGGCCTGAATCCCTATACCTTAGGTTACAGTTTATTTACAGATATTTACCGCATGTGTACTCTACCCACAGACGAAGATAACACATTTTTCCCAGAGCTAACTCGGCAGAATCCCTTAGAAGCCCTGGATTTTGCCATGCGCAATTTTAAGGATGAAAGTTTCATTCTACAATATCTTTCACCTAAAGTGATGCGGGATTTAAAGTTATTTGCCATTTTGGATGATGAAAAACAACCCACTATTAAAGTGACCGCTATACACGATAGCGCAGGTTATGAAGACTTGCGACAAGTATTGAGTCAACAATATAATTTAGCTTCTATAGAGCCCAACATCCAAATCTATGAGGTAAATGTTAAAGGCGATCGCTCTGTTACCTTACGTCATATTCAAACCGATCATAGACCACTGGATGAAGAATCAACCACACAAGTATTAAAACATTTCCATTCTTTATGGGGATTCGACGTTATTTTAGAAAGCGTCTCCCCCGAAGGCACCGTGCTGAAAATATTTCGTTGCCCTACTATTGAACCGCCCGTAATTTAGGGATTGTCTTAAATCAGGGGAATTTAGACTTTATTCGTGTACCATATTTCGGTGTGGTTACATGCCTTAAGACCCAATAACCTAGTATACCTGCTAAAATTGACCCACCAAAAACACCCACCTTAACCATAAGGTGATAATCGCCTATTGGAAAAGCCAATGTGCCCACAAAAAGGCTCATAGTAAAACCTATACCCGCCAATAAAGCCACCCCATAGATCATGCCAAAATCAACACCGTTAGGCAGATTAGCCGCTTTTGATTTAACGGCTAACCAACAAGCCATAAAAATGCCCAAGGGTTTACCAAACAACAATCCGGCAAAAACACCTAAGGTAATCGGATGGATTAAACTGCTTTCAGTCACATGCGATAAGGTCACGCCTGCATTGGCAAAAGCAAATAAGGGTAAAATGGCATAGGCAACCCATGGGTGCAAATAACTTTCAATTTTACGTGAAGGTAAATGCAAATGATTGCGCTTATCGTGCAGCGGGTAAGCAAATGCTAAGGCAATTCCTGCCAATGTAGCATGGATGCCTGAACCTAATACGCACAACCATAATATAAAGCCAACGATAGCATAAGGAGTAAAACGCATCAGCCCGATGAGATTAAACAACACCAAAATAGTAATGCAGAAAAAAGCGGCAATGACCAAAAGCCAAGATAAGCCCGTAGTATAAAAAACGGCAATCACAATAATAGCGCCCAAATCGTCGAGAATGGCCAGTGCGGTTAAAAAAATCTTCAACGAAGTAGGAATACGGGATTTCAATAGCGACAACACACCCAACGAAAAAGCAATGTCGGTTGCAGTTGGAATAGCCCAACCTTGAAGGTACTGGCTGTTTCCTTTATTCACCAACAAATAAATGGACGCTGGAACGATAATACCGCCTAAGGCCGCCACCAATGGCAATAAAGCGTTAGACCAACGACTCAGCTCGCCCATCACCACTTCACGCTTAATTTCTAGACCTACTAACATAAAGAAAATTGCCATTAAACCATCGTTGATCCAATACTGTATAGGCTCGGCGATGCTCAATGAGCCTATACCAAAACTAAGATGAACGTTGGTAAAAAAATTATGGTACCACGCTTGCAGGGGAGTATTACTGATGATCATGGCCGCGCTCGCGGCACAAAATAAAAGCGTGCTGCCTAAGGATTCTACCTGATTAAAACGCTTAAAAAATGATTGTCTCGCCATATGCTATCCTTGCTCTTCTATCCAAAGCACCTTCCCCGATTGTTGTTTCATTTTACGCAAATATTCTTCATGCTGCTTTTGTTCTTCGTCATTTGCAATGTAAAGTGCTAAAGTTTGGTTGTCAACTGTCGCGCTATGGCCTACTATAGCGGGTTCAGTCGCTAACGTGGCTAAAGAAGTGTGGTCTGTGAATAAGCTGTATTGGCCGCTGGTCATAGCCAGATAGACTTGCGCTAACAATTGCGCATCAATTAAGGCACCATGATAGTGGCGTTGGCTATTGTCTATAGATAAACGTTTACATACTGCATCTAAATTATTTTTTTGCCTAGGATATTTTTGTCGCGCCATCACTAAAGTATCGATAATAGACCATCCTTTTTCTAATCGCTCCGGGCGCCTAGACAGTTTTAATTCACGCTGTAAAAACCCCACATCAAAAGGCGCGTTGTGTATAATAAGTTCTGCATCCTGAATATAGGCCATTAAATCATGGGCAATTTGGCTGAATAGCGGTTTATCCGCTAAGAAAGCATCGTTCAAACCGTGCACGGCCATAGCTCCCGCATCTACAGCGCGCTCAGGATTGATATAGCAATGGTAATTTGAACCCGTGATACGCCTATCTATAATTTCAACACAAGCAACTTCAATGATGCGATGTCCTTCTTTCACATCCAAACCAGTTGTTTCTGTGTCGATGGCAATCTGCCTAGTCATGTTTCTTCCTATCTATAATAATTCATCGATCGCCCGACGTGCTAAACTGTCTACGAGTTCATTGTGTACATTACCTCCATGCCCTCTAACCCAATGCCAATGCACTTGATGATGCGCAGTTTCTTCCAATAAACTTTGCCATAAATCCTGATTTTTAACCGCCTGCCCCGCTGCTGTACGCCATTGACGACGCTGCCAGCCTATCACCCATTCTTTAATGCCTTTTTGTACATATTGCGAGTCGGTGTATAAATTTACGATACAGCCTTGTTTCAACGCGCGCAAACCCATAATGGCTGCCGTCAATTCCATACGATTATTCGTGGTATCTTTTTCTGCACCGTGTAAAGTCCGCTCCTCTCCATTACAGGAAAGCCAAACACCCCAGCCCCCAGGGCCGGGATTGTGTCTACAGGCACCATCGGTATACATAATGACATTCTTCATTGTTTATTCTGCATGGGTAATACTGGCTCTTTATTGCTTAAGCTCTGTTTGCGCCATTTTACCTCAAGTGGCGTTAAACGTACCATATGTTTACGTGCACAAATCAAATAAATTCCGCCCCATGTCGGGCAAATCCCCTGCCCTAAAACTTCAACCAAATGACGCTGTCGAGTACTGCCCAGAAGAGTAGGCGAAAAAGAAAACAAAAAAGTTTTAATCGATTCTACTTCACAATCGGCTTCTTCTAGCCAGCGCCTCACCCGGCCTATACGTTGCCATTTCAAACCCCAGGGTAATTCCTTCCGGCTCCAAGCTAAGAGCTGTTTAGCGGGCGTAAGGATACCCACTGGATTAAAGCCCAAAATCAGCAGCGTTCCCTCCGGCATCAAAGCCTCTGCCGCAGCATGAATCACGGCTTCGGGATCCGAAGATAAATCTAGGGTATGCGGTAAAACAAAAGTATCTATAGAATTCTGTGCCAAAGGCAGTTGCTCAAAATCACAACACAAGGTTGTTTCATGATTGTCATTATGATGCTGCGGTATGCACCAAATATGATTGCGTATGGGGCTAGGGTGCAAAGCCTTCAACGAATGGCTCCCCCCCAGTTGCAACAAATAATAACCAAAACACTGCTTTAAATAGTCTGCCAGCCACTCTGCTTCGGCAGCATAAACATAACGGCCCAAGGGCGTTTCATACCATTGTTCTAAGTCAAGATAAGTGTATTTTTTAGTCAAATTATCCCGTATCCTCTAT